>CAZMFE010000052.1:0-7641 GCA_964565495.1 uncultured bacterium | reverse complement strand
TCGGGGCAGGCCTCCACACAGAAGCCGCAGTAAACGCATTTCCCCAGGTCGATCACAAAACTTTTGGGCCGCTTCTCGATATTCGGATCGGGATGCTCCTCGGCCTGGATGTAAATACAGCGGGCTGGACAGACGGTTTCGCACATCATGCAGGCCACGCAGCGGGGAGAACCGTCTTCGCGTTTGGTCAGCCGGTGCCGTGTCCGGGACCGGGGCGCCAAAGGCCTTTCTTCCTCCGGCCATTGGAAGGTCACGGCCGCGGCGAGGTGTCTGGCCAGTCCGAAACGATGGAGGGTGTGGAGGGTGAGGTTACGAAAAAAATGCCGGCTCGTGACACGAAGTCCCGCGAGAACCTGGGGAAGGTAGAATTTCTCCCAAAAGGTGAGCTCGGGGCGCTCGACAATCCTCGTCTGAATGGGCATGAGAAGTAGAGAGTAACTCTACTTGACTTAACTGACCGCCTCCAAACCTGGAAGTCTCGCGAGGTTCGGCGCCTTTGGCAGCTTGGGTCGCGGAATTTTTGGAAACTTGGGGATATGGATCTCACGAGCCAATTTGAGAAATGACATCAATCGAATGGTCAGATAGGTTTGATCGAACTCCCAAAATTTTATCCCGTGCCGGGCCGAGCGCTGGAAGGCGTGGTGATTATTGTGCCAGCCTTCGCCGAAAGAAAGAAGAGCGACCCACCAGAGATTTCTTGAATCGTCATTGACCGCATAGCCCACATATCCCCACTTGTGGGTGGCGGAGTTCACAAGCCAGGTGATATGATAAACAAAAACGGTTCTCAAGAAAAGTCCCCACACGAGAAACGGCCAGCCGCCCCAGAAATAAAGCCCGATCCCCAAAAGAATTTGATAAAGACCGTGGGTCCGATTGAGAAACCGCTGGACAGGATCCTGGGCCAAATCCTGGGCGTAGGGTCGGTAGAGCTCGTAATTATCAAGAAGGGGCTTGTGCTTAAAAAGCCAGAACATGTGAGACCACCAGAAACCGTGGCGGGGGCTGTGGGGGTCTTTATCGGTGTCAGGGAAGGCGTGGTGGATCCGGTGCCGGGCCACCCAGTTAATGGGGCCTCCTTCGGAGGAAAGGACTCCGAAGAAAGTCAGCAAGTACTCCACGGGCTTGGGGACCCGGAAAGACTGATGCGTGAGGAGCCGGTGATAACAGAGGCAAACGCCAATCCCCCCCGTCAACCAAGAGAGGAAAGCAAAGAGGAAGAAAGCCGGCCAGGTAAAGGTAAGGGGAGCAGCCAAAGCCCCCCCATGCATCAGCGTGATCCAAAAAATAACCCAGGAGTTGTATTTCTTCAAGTGTCCCTATCTCTCCTTGATACTGAAAGATACTAAAAAACCCAGGTCGCTTTTCGACCCGGGCAACGTTAAAGCATACCCTTGTTCCAAGCCCAGATCAAGCCCTATTTCTCGCCTCAATTACAATAATACGACCGCGGTAACGACTAAGTTAAATAAAGATAAGGGGAAAACGATCTTCCAGCCGAGTCGCATCAGCTGGTCGTAACGGAAACGCGGCAGGGTCCAGCGGATCGTCATGAAAAGCCAGCAAAAGAAGCAAACCTTGACGAGAAAAGCACTTACTTGCAAAAGAAGAACCGCGAGGTGGGGGAGGAGGAGGGCCGGCACACTCCCTCCCTCGATCCAAGGAAAGTAAAAGCCGCCCCGGTAAAGGTAAGGAACTTGCCAACCGCCAAAGAAGAGGGTCGTCGTCAGACAGGCGATCAGGATGGTTTCCAGAAAATCGGTGAAATAAAACATGCCGAATTTCATTCCGCTATACTCCACAAAATAACCGATGATCTCAGACTCCCCTTCCGGAATGTCGTAGGGGATTCGTTTCGTCTCTGCGATCCCCGCGGTAAGAAAAAGGATTAGACCCAGAGGCTGGACCAAAAACCCCCACACCGGAAGCCAGCCCCCGAGGAGCTCCCCTTGCTTTCGGACGATCTCCTGAAGATCAAGACTTCCGTAAATCATCACAATCCCCAGAATCGTCGCGCCGAGGGTAATCTCGTAAGAAAGCATTTGGCTGGAGGCGCGCATCCCTCCGAGGAAAGCATAATTATTGTTCGAAGAAAAACCGGCCAGAATCACGCCGTACACCCCCATGGAAAGCATGGCGAAGATATAGAGAAGTCCCACGTCGAGGGGGGCCACCTGAAGGGGGATTTCGAGGTCGCCGATGCGGAGGATATCGCCAAAAGGGATGGCGGCGAAGGCGACCAGCGCAAAGGTCATCGAAAGAAAAGGAGCGAGGGTGTGCAGGAAGGCGTCGCCCCGAGGCGGAATGTAATCTTCCTTAGTAAACATCTTGATGGCGTCGGCCAACGGGTGAAAAAGCCCGAGGGCTCGGATTCCAAAAATCGAAGCACGGTTCGCCCCGATCCGGTCCTGAATCACCGCTGACTGTTTCCGTTCCAACCACGTATGAAGCGCGGCAAAATTAATCACAGCGAAAAGCACAAAGGCGGCGAGAATGATTTGAATCAGAATTGTCATCATCGACAGAATCTCCCGCCTCCGAGGGACGCTCGGCCGACGAACACCTGAAGTCGTGCTGACAAAAAGGGTGTGTTTCCAAACGAAGTCGGAAGGTAGCCTTCTGGAGGGGTCTGGGAAGCTGCCGGACAGGATTGGAGACGGTTTGAGTCGGCCTCGCTCGTCTGGGAGGGCTCGTCCCGTTTTTCCGACGGGACTCGCACCTCCCAACGCCCTCTCCGGCTGGGGAGATTCTGCCTATTAAGATTATCTGTAAGGAGAAAATTTCTTCCCCCCGACGCAATCAGGGCCGAAGGTGTTCTTACAACTCTTGCGATTTCAAGGATGGGAAAACGCCGCCAGCGTTCCAAAACGAGGGACGGCGTGGGCCCCATCCTTTGGAATCGCTTAGAGTTGTTGGGTAGAGGCCCCTGCCTGCCGGCAGGCGAGGCGCGGCGGAGGGAAGAAATTTTCTCCATCATTTTCCGTGAAAGGTGGAGACTTCATGCGCCAGTTCTTCAAAGATTTCCTCCTCACTCCCATAACTCCACGAGGCGCCGAGGCGATTGGCCAAATCTTGCAAGATCCCCCATTCAGGACAAGATTCGGCCAAGGGTTCGAAGGCCTTGCTGAATCTCTGGACTCGCCCCTCAAAATTGGTGAAGGTGCCGTTTTTTTCAGCGTAGGTCGCTGCAGGCAAAACATAGGTCGCCGACTCGGAAGTCAGATTTTGATTGGAACCGATAAAAACGCTCCACGGGAGCTCATGAAACGCGGGCTGGGATCGGCGCGGATGGACCACGGTTAAAAGATCTTGTCCAAAAATAATGAGCCCCTCGATTTTCTTCTCCTCACATTCCCTCAGAAGGAGCGAGAGTCTTTCGGAATCGTAAGAAAACCCGAGGAGCTCCGCGCCGCGGCTGTTGGGATTCTTATCCGAGCGGATGAGAAAATCGTCTTGATCCCCCTCGGGATGGGGCGAGAGGAGGAACGTTCGGAAAAGGTGGGAGTCATTAAACAACTTCTTAGCCAGATACAATTCCTCATTGGACATCTGAGGCGAAAGAAGAACTCCGATTGGCTGCTTCGCTTCCTGGATGCGCTTCACGATCTCGCTTAAGACCTGGTCCCGCTTCAGTTCCTGGGGTGGATTCGCCTCCCCGGCTAAAGGAATCTTCTGGAGGTCGCGAATCAGTGGTTTTTCAATTCTGTTCTCGTCGATGAATTTGTAACCGTAGCGGCCCGCGTCACAGATCCACCACCGGTTCACCTCGGGATTCTCGCGCGGCTTAAGCCGCATCACCCGCTTCCCTCCCCCATGCTGGGGCCGGTCCAGGTTATAATGGATTTCAATATTGCAGCCCCGGGCACAGCCGGGGCAAATCGAATCCGCCTTTTTGAGGTACCAGACGCGGCACTTGAAACGGAAATCGCGGTCCGTGAGTGCCCCCACCGGACAGAGGTCGACGACGTTACCCGAATATTTGTTATTGAGTTCCTTCTCGGGATGAACAGTGATTTCCGAATGATCCCCCCGGTTAACGATCCCAAGTTCCGAAGTCTTCGTGACCTCATCGCAAAATCTCACGCAGCGCGAGCAGAGGATGCAGCGCTCGGCATCTAAGATCACCGTGGGACCGATCGGAACGGCCTTCGGCTTTTTCACCTTCTCTTCATAGAAACGCGCGTCGTAAAGACCGTATCTCATATAGTAATCTTGCAGCCAGCATTCTCCGGCTTGGTCGCAGACGGGACAATCGAGCGGATGATTCACGAGCAGAAATTCGAGGACGTGGCGCCTCGTCTCCTTCGCCCTCTCGGTATCGGTCCGAACGGCCATCCCGTCCTGACAATCGGTGTTGCAGGCGATCACGGGCTTCGGGAACTTTTCGATTTCGACCATACAGATTCGGCAGTTGCCCGCGATGGAAAGGCCGGGATGATAGCAATAACGCGGGACTTCAATTCCGAGCCGGCGTGCCGCCTCAATCACTTTCGTCCCCGGCTCGACGGTAATCGGTCTTCCGTCGATCGTCAGCTTAGGCATGTCTTTCCGATTTCCTCCTCTCCCTCAAAGAGGGAGAGGGAAAAACGCCGTGTCGCTTCATGTTACCTTTTCACGTCACAGCGCTTTTCACGGATGTGAAATTCGAATTCGGAGCGGAACTTGCGAAGATAACTTTCCAAAGGCATCGCGGCGCCGTCGGCCAAGGCACAAATCGTGGTCCCCCCCAGGTAAGACGAGATGTCAAGCAGGGTGTCGATATCCCTCTCCCGGCCCCGGCCTTCCCAAATGCGTTCCAGGATCTTATCCACCCATCCGGTTCCCTCCCGGCAAGGGGAGCACTGCCCGCACGACTCATGGGCGAAGAATCGCATCGTGACAAGAAGGGCTTCCACCATACACGTCGCCTCGTCCATCACCATGATCCCGGCCGATCCCGCCATACTCCCCACCGCCTTTAACTGGTCAAAATCGAGCCCGACATCGATTTCATCCGCCTTGAGGACGGCTGCCGAAAGTCCCCCGGGGACCGCCGCCTTGAGCCTTCTTCCCTTCCACACCCCGCCCGCCTCTTCAATCAGGCGCCTCAACGAGTAACCGAGCGGCCGTTCGTAGACGCCGGGACGGGCCACGTGCCCTGAAACGCTAAAAAGGCGGAGGCCCCCATTGTTGGGAGAACCAAGCGCGGCAAATTTCTCGGCTCCCATCTTCACGATGAAAGGAAGATAGGTTAGGGTCTCGACATTGTTGATCACGGTGGGGCAGCCGAAAAGTCCCACCACCGCCGGAAAGGGGGGCTTGAGGCGCGGAAACGCCTTTTTCCCCTCGAGGGACTCCAGCATTCCGGTTTCCTCGCCTGCGATATAGGCGCCGGCCCCTCGGTGGACGACGATTTCTAAATCGAAGCCTTTGCCAAAAATACTTTTCCCAAGAAACCCCTTCTCTTTCGCCTCTTCAATCGCTTTTAGAAGAATCTGGTAAGGTTCCTTGTATTCGCCGCGCAGATAAACAAAGGCCTTGTGGACTTGATTCGCATAACTTGCGATCAGGATCCCTTCCAGGAGGAGGTGGGGTGCCCAGGTGAGGATGTAACGATCTTTGAAGGTGCCTGGCTCTCCTTCGTCGGCATTGACCACCAGATAAATCGGCTGGCCGGTATCCTTTGGTACGAAACTCCATTTCATCCCGGCAGGAAACCCTGCCCCCCCGAGTCCCCGAAGATTTGACTTTTTGACCTCTGCCACAAGGGCCTCGGGAGAAAATTTTCCAAACGCTTGCCGGGCGGCTTCGTAGCCTCCCTCCGCGAGGTAATCTTTTAGGAAATAGGTCTTGCCTCGCTCGAAAAATTTGGAAATGAGAACAAGGGTCTCCCCCCTCCTTGCCTCCCCCCCCTCTGCGGAGGGAGGGAGGGGGGTCAATCCCTCGAGAATGTTTTCAATCACTTCCTTCGTTACCGGTCCCACATAATCGTCATTGGCCTCGATCAGGGGCGCGAGTTCACAGGCCCCGAGGCATTCGACCTCCTCTAAGGTGAAGCGTCCGTCTCGTGTTGTTTCTCTGGATTTGATTGCCAGTTTGGCTTCGAACTGGTCGAGGATCTCCCGGCTTCCTCGTAAGTGACAACTCAAGGTCCGGCAGACATTGAGGCAGGTCTTTCCGACCGGTTTTCGGTGAAGGAGGGTGTAGAAACTGACGACTTCACGCACATCGATCGGTGGAATTCCCAGGTAGCCAGCGACCTCGCGTTCGATGGCTTCCGAAATGAAACCGAATTTCTCCTGATAAAGCCGAAGCACCGGAAGGATCGCGGCCCGTCTTTCGTCGTAACGAGAAACAATGGCGTCGGCTTCAGAACGGATCTCAGGAGTCGTGCCCGTACTCATCGGTCAAGCTCTCCCCCGACCATATTCACGGAACCAAACGTGGGGACCACGTCTGCGACCGTCCCCCCTCGAAGACAGATCGCGAGGGCCGCCATAATCGGAAAACAAGGCGGCCTCACGCGGACTCGGTAAGGCCGGTCGGTTCCGTCACTCACCACATAAAATCCGAGCTCTCCATTGCCCCCTTCAACCGGAAAATAAACTTCCCCCGGGGGGGGACGAATCCCGTGCCCTCCCATGCCGAAGCCGGTCCCCATCATGATCATCTTGAAGTGATGCATCAGCCCCTCGATATTTCCGTAGGTGTCTTCCTTGGGGGGGAGGACGGCCCGTTTCTCGGGGGCCTCAATCGCGGGGTACTGGTCCTTATGGGCTCCTTCAAGTGTGGGATCCAGTGCCACCCGGACTTGAGCCAATTTCTCCACGCGTCCCATCTTCGCTTCATCGACCGCGCGAGCCGCCGGAATCACGTTTCCCTCCACATCAACCTGAATCGGTCCCGGGGGAATCTGATCGAGCGCCTGCTCGACAATCCTCATACTCTGTTCCATCTCTTCCATCCGGCAGAGGTAACGGTCGAGATTGTCTCCCCGGGTTCCGACCGGAATTTCGAAATTAAAACGGTCGTAAACCAGATAAGGACTCGCCCGGCGCACATCGTAATCCACGCCGGTTGAGCGAAGAAAAGGGCCGGTGATCCCGTAGGCGAGGGCATCCTCTTTTGAAATCCGACCGACCTCCTTCACCCGATCCACGAAAATTCGGTTTCGCGTCAAAAGCTCGTCACATTCTTTCAAAATCTTCCGCGTCTCGCCAATCGCCTGGCGCGTTTTCTCCTCGAAACCTGCCGGGAGATCGGCTTTCACACCGCCCACCCTCACATAGGAGACCGTGAGCCGGGCTCCCGTGACCTCCTCCATCAACTCGTAAAGGTATTCCCTGGCCTTAATCATGTAAAGAAAGACGGTGAAGGCCCCGAGTTCCATCGCCGAAGCGCCGATACAGGTCAAGTGGTCACTGACACGGGAAAGTTCGCTCAAGATCACACGAATATATTTCGTCCGCTCCGGAACATCGATCTCAAAGAGTTTCTCCACCGCCAGACAGTAGCCGACATTGTTGATCACCGGAGAAACGTAGTTGAGCCGATCCGTGTAGGGAATCACCTGGAGGTACCCCCCCTCTTCCGACATCTTCTCGAAGGCCCGGTGGAGGTAGCCGATTTCGACTTGGGCGTCCACGACGTTTTCCCCGT
>CAZMFE010000051.1:0-8077 GCA_964565495.1 uncultured bacterium | reverse complement strand
CGGCACCCTGGTCGAACTTTTCGTCGTGTGGGAGATGTCGAATAAAACATTTATTTCTAAGCCGATCATTATTTTCGGAAAAAAGTTACAGGGACTGGTCGATCAAATCCGAAAATTCCCTCCTGTGATTAGTAGCCCTCATCTATTTTTCAAAACGAAAATTGAAGATGTAATAAAGCTTCTGGGAGAGAAAATTGGAAAACATTGAGGTCCCATTGAAAAAACAGAGATCACAGCCAGGCAACTTCGTACTACCCTGTAGGGTGGAACGATCTTGCCTGGCTGCTCTTAAGGATGTGGATGACTCTATGTTGACACTCAAAGACTTCGATTACGAATTGCCCAGGGAGCTCGTGGCGCCGTATCCGGTGCCGAAGCGGAGTGAGGCGAGACTTCTCGTGCTCGACCGGAAAAGCGCTCGGATGGAGCACCGGATTTTTAAGGAACTTCCCGAGTACCTGCGGGCGGGCGATCTTTTGGTCCTCAATAACACCAAAGTGCTTCCGGCACGGCTCTTCGGCAAAAAGCCGACGGGCGGGAAAGTCGAGGCGCTTCTTTTGAAACCGATTGAGAGAAATCTTTGGGAGGTCTTGATTAAACCGAGCGGAAGGGTTAAAGGAGGGACAAAGATTACGTTTGGTGAAAATGGGGTGACGCTGGAGGGAGAAGTTTTGGATGAGCCGAGCGGCGAAACAGGCGTTCGCCAAATTCGTTTCAATCTGCCGCAGCCTAGCGGGCTTTCGTCACCTCTCATTCTTCGTCCCGCCAATTCCATTGGCGGGACGAAGAATGACGTTGTGTTAAGCGTTCTGAATCAAATCGGCCACATCCCGTTGCCGCCTTACATTGACCGGCCGGACGAAGCGATAGACCGGGAACTTTATCAAACGGTGTTTGCCGAAATCGAAGGGGCCGTTGCTTCTCCCACCGCAGGGCTCCATTTTGACAAAGAATTGCTTCGGACACTCCGTGAAAGAGGAATTGAGGTCTGTTTTGTAACGCTTCACGTAAGCTACGGCACGTTTCAGCCGGTTCAATCGGAAGATCTTTCTCAACATGAGATGTATGAAGAAGAGTTTGAGGTGAAAGCAGAGGCCGCGAAACAAATTAAACGGGCAAAAAAAGAGGGGCGCCGGATCGTGGCGTGCGGGACGACTGCGGTGAGGGTATTGGAAACGATGGTGGAAACCGGAGGCGTTACTGGAGGTGCCACGCTGGCCAGCCTGGCACTAGCAGTAACGCCTCCTCAAAAGACACGACTTTTTATTTACCCCCCTTATAAATTTAAAATCGTGGATGCGATGATCACCAATTTCCACCTGCCGCGCACGACACTTTTCATGCTCGTGAGCGCCTTCGCCGGACGCACCCTCGTCTTCAAAGCCTATGAAGAGGCGATCCGCGAGCGGTATCGTTTTTATAGCTACGGCGATGCGATGTTGATTTTATGAAAACGCAGGCAGCGCCTCCGTTTCAATTTGAAGTGGGAATCCAAGACTCCCCGACACGGGCCAGGACCGGAATCGTCCGCACCCCCCACGGGGTTTTTCACGCGCCTGCCTTTATGCCGGTGGGGACCCAGGGCGCGGTGAAAGGGTTGACGCCGCGAGACCTCGAGGGGGTGGGAGCCGAAATCATTCTCGCGAACGCCTACCATCTTTTCGTCCGCCCCGGCATCGAAATTATCCAAGAAGCCGGCGGGCTCCACCGTTTTATGGGATGGCCGGGGCCGATCCTTACCGATTCCGGAGGCTATCAGGTTTTTTCCTTAAGCCGGCTCCGGAAGGTCACGGAGGAGGGGGTTCTCTTTCAATCCCATTTCGACGGACGGGAAATTTTCCTCACGCCCGAGCGGGTCATCGAGATTCAAGAAGTCCTCGGAAGCGACATTGCGATGGTCTTTGACGAATGCCCTCCTTACGGTCAAGACCCGAAGGAGATCAAGGAGTCTCTTGATTTGACCGTTCAATGGGCGAAAAGGGCGAAGGCGCGCCACGCCCGCGACGGCCAAGCCCTTTTCGGAATCATTCAGGGAGGGATTTTTGAAGATCTCCGTCAGGAATCGCTTGAAAAGACGGTGGAGCTTGATTTCCAGGGTTACGGCCTGGGGGGACTTTTTGTCGGAGAACCGAAGGAAGAAACATTGAAGATTCTCGAAAGAATTGCCCCCTTGATGCCGGCGGATCGGCCGCGCTATTTGATGGGAGCGGGAACGCCCCTTGAGCTTTTGGAGGCCGTGGCTTCAGGGATCGATCTCTTTGATTGTGTGAATCCCACTCGATACGGCCGCAACGGCAGTGCCTTCACCCGAAAAGGGCTTGTCGTGATCCGGAATGGGAAGTACAATCGCGATCTCAAACCGATTGATGAAACGTGCGCTTGTTACACCTGCCAGAATTTCTCGAGGAGTTACCTCCGACACCTTTTCAATTGCCAGGAGATGCTCGGGCCTCAACTCGTTTCGCTCCACAACGTCTTCTTTTTTCTCGAGTTCATGAGGCAGATTCGCCGCGAGATCGAAGCGGGAACGTTTTCATCCTTCAAAATAAACTTTGAAAGTCAATTTGATTCCAATCACCGTTAAATTGAATCAACGAAAGGACCCGCGATGAATTCCCAAGCCCATCCGATCCTCGCCTTCGCTCCGCTCCTTTTGATGTTTGTTGTCTTTTACTTTCTCCTCATCCGCCCCCAGCAGAAGCGCCAGAAAGAACTCGACCAAACGATTCAAAATCTCAAGAAGGGAGACCGGGTGACCACCACGGGCGGCCTCCTCGGAACGATCGTGGGAATTCAGAATGATTACGTGATCCTCAAAGTCGGCGACGGCGAGACCAAGATTGAAGTCCTAAAAAGCGCCGTCACGGGAAAACGGGCCTAGACCTCATGGATAAATATTACAAGTGGAAGGTCCTTTTAATCATCGCCGTCATCGCTTTCTCGGCCTGGAAGATCTGGCCGCCCCAGGAGAAGATTCGTCTGGGGCTCGACCTCCAAGGGGGGATGCAGATCCTTCTCCGGGTGGAACTCGACAAAGTCCCTCTCGAAGCGCGTAAAGACGCCACCGATCGGGTCGTCGAAATTATTCGCAACCGCATTGACGAGTTTGGCGTGAGAGAGCCGGTGATCACGAAGCAGGCCAAGGACCTGGTGGTCATTCAACTCCCGGGGATCACGGATCGAAACCGGGCCAGGGAAATCGTGGGAAAGACGGCCCACCTTGAATTCAGACTGGTTTCCGAAGACGCGGATTTGATCAAGCAAGCTGAAGCCGTAACAATTCCCCTCACCCTTTCCTCTCCCCCTTCAGGGGGAGAGGGTTTGGGTGAGGGGGGAAAACCAGCCGAGCCGACTAAGATACCAGAAGGTTACGAGCTTAAAATTCTCTCCGACCGCGGCCGGCCCGAGACTCTCCTTCTTGAAAAGGAACCCGTTTTGACGGGGGACCGTCTCATCAACGCCTCGGTGGGCTTTGACCAATACGGGCAGCCGATCGTCGAACTTCAATTGGACCCGGAGGGGGCCAAGGTCTTTGACCGCGTGACCTTTCAAAATATTGGCCGGCGTCTTGCGATCGTTTTGGACGGCAAAGTCCATTCCGCGCCGGTGATCCGCGACCGCATTCCTAACGGACAAGCGCAGATTTCTGGAAATTTTTCAGCCCAGGAGGCAAGCGATTTGGCCCTCGTGCTTCGGGCCGGTGCCCTGCCGGCCCCGGTCGTGATTGAAGAGGAAAGGACCGTGGGCCCCACCCTGGGGAGAGACTCCGTGGCGAGCGGGATCCGTTCGGGTCTCTGGGGAACGGCGTTTGTCTTCGCTTTCATGCCCCTCTACTACTTGTTGGCCGGCTTGATTGCGGATCTCGCTCTTCTCATTTACATCCTCGTCACAGGCGGGGCCCTGGCACTTTTGAAGGCCTCCCTCACCCTTCCCGGCATTGCGGGTTTCATCCTTTCTGTGGGAATGGCGGTCGACGCGAATGTGTTGATCTTTGAAAGAATTCGTGAAGAGATCGAAACCGGCAAGACCCTCCGGGCGGCCATCTCTGCAGGCTACCACAAAGCCTTCTCAGCCATTTTGGATTCCAGTATCACGACCCTGGTCACTTCCCTCATCCTCTTCATCTTCGGGACGGGGCCGGTAAAAGGATTTGCCGTCACCCTGAGCGTCGGGATTCTGGCGAGCATGTTTTCTGCGATCACGGTTACGCGAGCCGTCTTTGATTTTCTCTCCGCGAGGAATCCCACTCTCAAGTTGAAGATGTTCCAGGCGTTCAAAAAACCGAATTTTTCGTTTCTGAAGAATCGTTTCTGGGCCTACGGTTTTTCAGTCCTGACCGTGGCGATCGGTATCGGATCCTTTGTCCTCCGGGGCCGCGAAAATTACGGAGTGGAATTTATCGGAGGGACCCTGATCCAGGTGCGTTACCAGAAGCCTGTTTCCATCGAGGAGCTCAGGAAGGCCCTCCACCAGGCGGGATTGGCGGGCGCTCTGATTCAGCGTTACGGGGAGGAGACGGTCAATGAATTCGTGATCAAAATCGTGGGGCAGGAGACACGGGCCATTGACGAGGCTTCAAAAACACTTGCGGGGGAGGGGGGTTATGAGGTCACGCGAGTCGATTCCATCGGACCGGCCGTGAGCCGGGACCTCACGAAAAAGGCCCTTTGGGCCGTCTTCTGGTCCGCCTTGGGGATTCTGGTCTATCTGGGTTGGCGCTTTGAATGGAAATTTGCCTTCGCAGCCGTCGCGGCCCTCTTTCACGACACCTTGTTTGCATTCGGTGTCTATGCCCTGGCGGGAAGAGAAATCAACTTGCCGACCGTGGCTGCCATTTTAACCATCATGGGTTATTCGGTGAATGACACCATTGTGACGTTTGACCGGGTGCGGGACAACTTGAAGCTTTTTAGAAAAATGCCCTTCCGGGAGCTCGTGGACTTCAGCATCAATCAAACGCTTTCCCGGACGCTCCTCACGTCGCTCACCGTGTTGTTTGCGACCGCCGCACTCTTTTTCTTCGGCGGTGCGGCTATCAATGATTTTGCATTTATCCTCTTGATTGGTTTCTCGGTCGGAATTTATTCGACGATTTTTGTGGCCAGCGCTCTGGTCGTCGATCTAAAGGCCCATTAAATGGGCGAAGCGAAAAAATGATTCAAACCGTTTGGGCGATCCGCTCTCCGTCGTCGGCTCCAGTTGGAGCCTCACCTCGCGATGACTACACATCTCTTTTCCTCGAACTGCTCGCCAAGCGCGGCCTCGAAACTCCGGAAGCCATCGAGAATTTCCTGAATCCCACCCGAGGAGCTCTTGCCAATCCATTCTTAATGAAAGGCATGCGCGAGGCCGTGAATCGGCTCGAGCAGGCATCGGTCGCCCGAGAGAAAATCTTGGTTCACGGCGATTACGATGCCGACGGGATCACGGGAACGGCCGTCGTCGCCTTGGCCCTCGAAAAGCTCAAGATTCCTCACGAGACCTTTCTCCCGGAGCGGGCCAGGGAAGGTTATGGGGTCAGTCGAGAGGCGATCGAAAAGGCGAAACGGGAGGGGATTCGCCTTCTGATAACGGTGGATTGTGGAATTTCTGCGGCGGAGCCGATTCGTCAGGCCCGCGAGGCGGGGATCGATGTCATGGTGCTCGACCACCATCAAATTCCTCCCGGTGGGCTCCCCCCTGCTCAAGTGATTTTGAATCCCCTTCAGAAAGAGTGTGCCTATCCTTTCAAGGAATTATCTGCCGGCGGCCTCGCCTTCAAGCTGGCTCAAGCTCTTTTGGGCGAAGGGGCCTTTGAGTATTTTGACCTCACGACCCTTTCGACCGTGGCGGACCTGGCTCCGCTGGTGGGGGAGAATCGGATCATTGTCAAAGAGGGGCTTCGTCAACTTTCAGCCAGAAAAAGGATCGGAATCAAAGCGCTCGCCCAAACGGCCAGTCTCAAGTCTCGGGAGATTAAGACCGGCCACGTCGGCTTTGTGCTGGCGCCTCGGATCAATGCGTCCGGCAGGATGTCCAGCCCCCTCACTGCGCTCCGCCTCCTCTTGACTTCAAATGAGCGAGAGGCCATGAGCCTCGCCCGGATTCTTGACGAGGAGAACCGCGCCAGACGTGAAGAAGAGAGAAGAGTCGTCAAGGAGGCGATGACGCAGGTGGAGCAGACGGTGAACTTTGCGCGGGAGCGAATCCTTGTCACCGCCCAGGAAGGCTGGCACGCCGGAGTCATTGGGATCGTCGCCTCTCGTCTTGTGGAGCGTTACCACCGTCCCGCCCTCGTGATCGCCCTCCAGGAGGAAAAAGGAAAAGGTTCCGGCCGTTCCATTCGCTCGTTTCACCTTTTTAAAGCCCTCGAGGCCGCCCGCGAATTCCTCGTGGAATTCGGAGGCCACGACCAGGCCGCCGGCTTCAGGATCCATCGTGACCACATCCCTTCCCTCAGAAAAAGACTCAACGAACACTCCCACGCTGTCTACGCGCCGGACATTTTCTTAAAATCGATCGATATTGACCTTGAAATCACTCTCTCGGATCTCACTCCCCCATTCTTGAGGGAGCTTGAGCTCCTCGAACCTTACGGGGTTGGGAATCCCAAGCCTGTCTTTCTCACTCGGGGACTTTTCGTGAAGAAACTCCTGCCGGGAAAGAAAGGAAGTTTTTCTCGGCCCCAGATTTGGGTTTCGGACGGATCTCTGACCTATGAGATTACAGTGGGGGAAAGAACGCCGCTTCCTTTTGAACTGGAAGCAGGCTCACGTTTTGATCTGGTCTATAGTGTGGGCCAGAGACGCTGGGAGGGAGAAGAGAGGGTCGTTTTGGAAGCGAAGGACGCTAAACCGCCTTCGTAACCTTGCCGGCTTGCAGGCAGCTTGTGCAAACCCGAATCCGCTTGACCGTTCCGTTCGAAAAGCGGGCCTTGACTCTTTGGAGATTGGGATAAAAACGCCGGCGGGTGATGCCGGTAATCTTTTTTCCCACACCCCCCTTTTTCTTGGCCATCCCTCGGCGGGCAATGGAATTGCCGGTCAGCGCTCCCTTTCCACAAATTTCACACCGACGCATTAATCGAACCCTCCCTCTCAAGCGAGACCTGCGGTTAGAAAGGGGCGCATTATACCCGTTTTTGTTGCAAAGGGGTAGAGGCTATTATATACTTAAACCTTCACCCCCTCCCACGGGACTCATTCTAACTCAAGAGTGATGAAGAACTTGAAGAAGAAAGTGATTTTTGAATATTACGCCCCGTTGGCTCGGAAGGTTCATGTGGCCGGGACTTTTAATGATTGGCGTCCCGAAGCCTCGCCTTTGAAAAGGGATCGGTCAGGGAAATGGAAGGTGACCCTCCCGCTCCCCACAGGCCGTTTTGAATACCGTTACCTGGTGGATGGTGTTTGGGAGAATGACCAGCGTCCGGTCGAGTGTATCCCAAACGCCTTCGGTTCCTGGAACTGCGTCGTAACCGTCCAGTAATTTTCACCACCTTCTCCTCTCAATGAAGAAACCAAGAAAGATGCGGATCGTATTTGCAGCGCCGGAGATGGTCCCTTTTGCCAAGACGGGGGGACTGGCGGATGTCGTTGGAACCCTTCCCAAAGAGATCCAGGCTTTGGGGGAGGAAGTGATTTGTTTTCTGCCCAAGTACAAGAAGATCGATGTCAACCGGTGGCCGCTCAAAGAAGAGGTGAATCGTCTTCAAATCCCGGTGGGCTCCGAAATCGAGACGGGACGGGTTTTTCGTTTCAACGATCCGAGCGGGGTCCAGGTCTTCTTCATTGACCAGCCGGAATATTTCAGCCGGGATGAGCTTTACGGGACCCCCCTGGGGGACTACCCCGACAATGACCGCCGGTTTATTTTTTTCGAGCGGGGGGTTCTTGAAACGCTTCGCAAACTCTCGCTGGCGCCGGAGGTGATCCATTGCCACGACTGGCAGACCGGACTTCTCGCCACTTACCTGAAGACCCTTTATGGGAAGGACCCGGTGTTTTCAAAGACAAAGAGTGTTTTCACGATCCACAACCTGGCTTATCAAGGACTGTCTCTTATACACATCTGACGCTGCCGACGATCTTACGCGTGT
>CAZMFE010000050.1:1432-8123 GCA_964565495.1 uncultured bacterium | reverse complement strand
CATCACCTGTATATCCGCCAAGGGCGGATTGGCCCTTCGGGCCAAATACAGGTGACGGGGTCGGGCCAAAGGGAGGTGATGGGATCATTTCTTATTCTTTTGATAGCTCCGATTCAATTCCTCGAGGATGTCACGGCTCACATCAAAACGAGGGCTTCGGTAGAGAAGGACGCGATCGTTAAAGATCAAATCATAACCCTTGCGCTCGCCATAACGCTGGACGATATCGTCGATATCCTTAAAAATTTCCTTCACCGTCTGATTCCTTTGGTTGCCAAGGTCCCGACGGGCTGCCAAGTCAAACTCCTGCAATTCTCTGACCTTAACATCAATCGCTTCCTGTTTTTTCTCACGCGCGTCTTCGGCAAGAAGTGCTTGCTCATCCTTGAGACGACGAACCTCAAGAACTAAAGCGTCCCGCTTCTCTTCCTTTTTCTTTCCTGCCGTTTGGAGTTTTGCATCGTTATCCTTTGTCTTTTGATAACCGTCGAAGACCTTGGCGACATCCACGTAGGCGATCTTATCCGCCTGGGCTAAAGCCGGTGTAACGAAAAAGCCTAAGGTCAGAAAAAAAAGAAAGCCTCTCATTCGTTTTCCTCCTTTGATCATCTGCATTGTTTAGAATCCATGACTCAGACTGAATTCAAATCTTCCGTGCCGGTCTTCCACGTCTCGATTCGCGATTGGCAGTCCGTAATAAAAAGCCAGGGGGCCAACGGGGGTCTTGACCTTGATCCCTGGACCGACGCTCACGGAAAAATCTCCAAACTTCAACTGATAGCTACTCGGGTTTACCTGCCCCACATCGACAAAGGCCGCTCCTTTTAAAATCTCAAGGGAGGGGAGCGGAAAGGTGTATTCCAGATTGATCACAGCGAGGGTCTTTCCTCCCACTGCATCCCCGGCCTCGATCGGCCCGACTCGGCGGTAATTAAAACCACGAACCGTTCCGAGACCCCCCGCAAAGAACCGGTCGAAGACCGGAACGGTTTCCGACTGGCCGAAAGATTGGCTGGTCCCGAGACGGAATCGAAACTCAATCACATGTTTTTTGAAAAGGGTCCAGTATTGCGTATAGTTGCCTTGGAGCGTATAAAAAGTCTCCCCCCCTCCGAGGAAGCCTCCCACGAACTCCTCTTCAAAGGAGACAAGGTGCCCTTGGGTTGGATTAAAGAGATTATCCCGCGTGTCCCGGTTCTGAAAAAGCCGAAATCGACTCAGGGTCGTCGAGCCCTCCGAATCGCGCACGACTTTGGGGGCATCGTCAGAAATATTTTTCAGCTTTACCCTTTCCAGGGTGTAACCGGTCCCCAGCCGAAGAGTGTCGGTGAAGGCCTTGGAAAGAGTGATTCCCGTTCCGAGCCGATCCTCGTCAAAGTCGACATTCTTATTATCCCGCCGGGTGTTGTACGCATCGAGACCGAAAGATATCTTGCGGCCGAAAAGATAGGGTTCCACAAAGCTGATTTCAAAGTTCTGGCTGATGGTCCCGAAACGCGCCCGGACAGAAAGCCTCTGGCCGGCTCCAGTAAAACGAGGAAAACGAAGGAGGTCAAAATTCTTTTGCGACAGCTCGGCAAACCCCACAAACTTGTCGACCGAACTGATTCCGCCGCCAAAGGAAAGTTCGCCGGTCCGCTTTTCTTTTACTCGGAAGACCAGATCCTTTCGGTTCGGAGCAGAACCCGGTTCAAAATCATAGGTGGCCTCCTCAAAGAAGTCGAGATTTTCAAGCCGTTGGGCTGATTCTCGGATCTTCTCTCCATCAATCCGGTCACCCGGCCGGATCCGAAGTTCGCGGCGAATGACAATATCCTTGGTCTTGGTATTCCCCCGGACCACTACTTTGTCGACAAAATAAAGGTCTCCCTCCCCAATCCGGTAGACGATATCCACTTTGCCGGTCCCGCGGTTCAATTTGACCTCCGGAACGATCCTGGCATCGACGTAACCCCGTTCGAAGTAATATTTCCGGATCCGGTCTAAATCATTGGCCAGGTAATATTGCGAGTAAGTCGTCCCGGGCAGCATCTCGAGGTTTTGCCAAATCTCACTCTCCGGAAAAAGCTCAGCCCCTTTAATCTGAATTTCCCCCGTCACGTAGTGGGTCCCTTCCTCGATCAGGATGAGAATTTCTATTTTCCGATGTTCCGTATCGTAGGCGAATTCGGAAGAGACCTTCACGTCAAGGTAACCTTCCTGCTGGTAGAAAAGTTGAATTCGGTCCAAGTCTTTTTGGAATTTCTCCTCATTGAAGACCCCCGAGGTCAACCACGTATCTTTCTTTGTCTTCATCAGTTTTCGAATCTTCTTCGGCTTAAAGGCCTGGAGGCCCTCCAGGTGAATGGCTTTGATCTTGTAACGCTCTCCTTCCAAGATGTGGATGAGAACGGTGGCTTCTTTTGTCTTCTCGTTAACCGCCAATTCGGACTCCACCTCCACGAAACGGAATCCCTTTGACCGATATTTCTGGCGAATGGCTTCAACGCCCTCTTTGAGAACCTTTTCGTCGAGGATCTGTCCTTCCAAGATTTTCAATTCCTTACGAAGCTGCTCTTCCTTAAAGGTTGAAAAGCCATCCAGGCGGATTTGACGAACCACCGGCTTCTCATCCACCCCAACCATCAAGTTGTAACCCCCCGGAGCCTCCTCCACCTCAATGCGGATATCTTTGAAGTAACCTGTCTTATAAAGCCGTTTGATGTCTTCATTGACATCGGCCTGGATGAGGGGGCCTCCAGCCCTTGACTTGATCTGATTCAGGATCACGGCCGTACTGATGATCTGATTTCCCCGCACCCGGACATCCAGGATCCTGTTCGGCCGTTCTTCCTTGACAGGCTCCTCCTGAGAAGCGGCCTCTTTGGGTTCAGAAGAGGGTGACGAGGCTTGATCCTGAGCCCAGCTAGAAGGGGTGTCAAAGATAAAAACAAAACCCAGGCTGAGAGCGACCACCCCCCCGCGAAACCAGGATAAGTGCATGATGGGATTCTTTAAAAGATCTCTTCCGACTCTCGACGAAACTCGGGATTATCAAAACGAGTCCATTCCTTCAGGAACACCAGATCGATGCTTCCGGTCGGCCCGTTGCGTTGTTTGGCGAGGATGGCCTCCGCCTTGTTTTGATTCTCCTCCGTCGGATGGTAATATTCTTCCCGAAAAAGAAAAACGACCACATCCGCATCCTGCTCAATTGCCCCGGATTCCCGAAGGTCTGAGAGTTGCGGCCGATTCCCCGTACGCGATTCCACGGCCCGTGAAAGCTGGGAGACCGCGATGACGGGAACCCTGAGTTCCCGCGCAAGGGCTTTCAAGGAACGTGAAATCTCTGAAATTTCCTGCTGCCGATTCTCCGAACTCGCGAGCCCCTGCATGAGTTGAAGGTAATCCACGACCACCAGCTCAATGTTGTGCTGGCTTTTTAACCTCCTGGCCTTGGCCCGAAGCTCCAGGGCCGTGAGGGTGGGCGAATCGTCGATAAAAATCAGTGCCTCCGAAAGTTTACCGGCCGCTTGAGTCAACTTCGGCCAATCCTGATGGGAGAGGTAACCCGTGCGGACCTTCTGGGCATCCACCCTGGCATGTGAACAAAGCATCCGTTGCACCAGCTGTTCTTTCGACATTTCGAGGGAAAAAAAGGCAATCGCCTTCTTCAACTCCACTCCCACATGTTCACAGATGGAAGTGACGAAGGCCGACTTTCCCATCGAGGGGCGGCCGGCCACCACAATGAGATCGGAGGATTGAAGGCCAGCGGTTTTAACGTCAAAATCCTTAAACCCTGTCGCCAGACCGGTCACATGTTCCTTGCGTTGATAGAGTTGGTCGATCGTTTCGATGGACATCCGAATGACATCCTTCAACGGAATAAACCTTCCTTCGACCTGATGCTGGCTGATGTCAAAGATCATCTGTTCGGCCCGGTCCACCAACACGTTGACTTCACTTTCGGGCTCATAAGTCTCTTGGAGGATCTGAGTCGCGGCCGAAATCAGCCGCCTCAAGAGAGCCTTTTCTTTGACAATTTGAGCGTAATGTTCCACATTGACTGCCGTCGGCACCGCCGCTGTCAATTGAGCGAGATAACTCGCACCGCCCACCTCTTCCAACTGTTTTCGTTTTCGAAGCTCTTCAGCG
Organism: uncultured bacterium; assembly: GCA_964565495.1. Taxonomy (GTDB): domain Bacteria; phylum Omnitrophota; class Omnitrophia; order Omnitrophales; family JACQLI01; genus CAZMFE01. The sequence goes on along the minus strand of CAZMFE010000050.1, from coordinate 3,986 downwards.
GCCGTCACGAGATCCACCGCTTGATTTCTTTCAAAGAGGGATTGGGCGGCGAGGAAGATCTTTTGATGAGCGTCTTCGTAAAAGTAGAAGGATTTCAAAAGTTCAAGGGCTCGCACCACGGCTGATTCTTCCATCAGCATGGCTCCCAAGACGCCCACCTCGGCCTCCCGGCTTTGCGGCGGGACCTTTTCAAGCAAACTGACGCTGATTTCGGGGCTGGCCATGGGGCGTGTGGCGATTTCGCTTTACACTTTCTTCGTGACTTCGACTTGCAAGGTCGCTTTTACCTTTGAATCCAGTTCAAGGGTCACCGGATGCATCCCCAGACTCCGGATCGGTTCAGAAAGCCGAAATTGTTTCTTATCCAGAGAGATTCCTTTCTGGGCGAGAGCCTCCTGTAAATCCTGGGGGGTGACTGAGCCAAACATTTTATCTTTCTCTCCGACCGAGACCTCGATTCGAAGACGAAGCGAAGCAAGTTGCTGGGCGAGCTTGTCGGCCTCACTTTTCTTTCGGGACGCCCGTGCCTCGGCGCGTTTGGTCTCCTGTTCGATCAGGACCCGATTTTCTCGGGTCGCGGGAAGGGCCAAACCGCGGGGAAAAAGGAAGTTTCTTCCAAAGCCGTCCCGCACGCTCGCGACCTCCCCCCGCTTACCGACTTTCTCGACATCCTTGAGAAGAATAATTTCCATCACTGGTCCCTCAGGCACCTTACTCGGCCAGGAAGGGAAGAAGGGCGGCGTGACGAGCCCGTTTAATCGCGCGGGCTAACGCGCGCTGGTGCTTCGCACAGTTTCCTGTAATCCGTCGTCCGATGATTTTCCCTTTCTCGGTCAGAAATTTACCGAGACGCTCGACCTCTTTGTAGTCAATCAAAGCCACCTTTTCACTACAGAAACGACAAGCCTTCTTTCGAAAGAAACGGCCGCGCGGAGAGCTTCCCTCGCGCTCCCGTTCGCGTTCGCGAGTCCTGGGGGCTGGACCTTCGTAAGGCATCTTAGAAGGGAACCTCCTCATCCGGGGAAAGCTCTTCTTTGGAAATTTGAATTGGACCTTCTTTTTTGGGAGGTTCGGGCGTTTCTTCAACAATGGGTTCTTCTGGAAGTTGAATCGCTTCGGTCGTCTCTCGCTCTCGACCGGGACGACCTAAGAACTGGACATTATTGGCAACCACCTCAATCGAAGAACGTTTGGTTCCGTCTTGAGCTTCCCAGCTACGGCTCTGCAAACGGCCTTCGACAAAAACAGGGCTCCCCTTACGGAGAAACTCGTTACAGACTTCCGCCCGGCGGGCCCAGACCACGACCCGGATGAAACTGGTATCTTCTTTGCGTTCTCCGGTCCCGGCGGTGTAGACGCGGTTCACAGCGACGGTAAAGGTAGTGACCGCCTGCCCTGAAGGAAGGTAGCGGAGCTCAGGATCGCGGGTGAGGTTTCCAATGAGAAAAACCCGATTAAGACTGGCTGGCATGAGACACCTTCGAGGCCCGCGGTTTTTGCGACGGCTCTTTGACGGGCTTCGGCTCTTGGGGTTTGACGAGGGTTGATTTGAGGATTCTCTCGTCCAGGGCGAGGGCCTTCCGGAGCTCTCCTAACTGATTCCCCTCAATTTCAAAGTTCCAGCAAAGCATCCTCCCTTCGCGAAATTTCCGGATCGGATAACCTAGGAGGCGGCGTCCCCAGTCTTTACGTTCCAAGATTCGACCCCCCAGGCGGGAAATCGTCTCCTCGAGCCGTTTCTCTTCCCCTTTCCAAGCCTCCGGTGTTTCCTCGGGCGGAAAGATAAAAAGACCCTCATATTTTCTCATGGTTTGAATCGTAACTCCTACTGAAACGGAAAGTTGGGAAAAAACCGGATGAATTTAACATAAAATCGAAAGGATAGCAACGGGTGTTTCTAGGATATTTCAGGGCGATGCGAGGCGGGAGGGCTTGTTGGTTTGGTCCATGGCCCTCTCAATGGGACCGGTGACCCAAAGCTTGCAAGATTCGATCCCCCGTCTCAGGATCTCACCGAGCTTTCTTTCCTCTTCTGACTTGAAAGAACGAAGAACGTATTTTTCGAGAGGCTCTTCCACCGGCTTGGCCGGAGCAATTCCGACTCGGAGGCGCGCGTAATCCTGACTCCCAAGAGCCGATTCAATCGAACGCAAGCCACGGTGACCGCCGTCACTCCCTCTCGCCCGGAGCCTCAATCTCCCAAAGGGAAGGGCTGCGTCATCGACGACCACCAGGAGTTCTGATTTAAAGTCGATCTTAAAATGGCCGGCTAATCGCCTCACCGCCTCCCCGCTTTCATTCATAAAGCACTCGGGGACAGCCGCAAGAAAGGAGACTCTCGCCTGATGAATCTCGGCCCAGCGGGAACGAGGGGCGAGCGTCTGCTTCCACGAGGCCTTAAATTCTCCGACCAACGTCTCGACGAGTCGACGACCGACGTTATGCCGGGTCTTTCGGTAGGAAACTCCGGGGTTCCCTAAACCAACAATGAGTTTCAACCTAGGCGGGTTTCTTTTCTGGCTTTTCGGGTTTTTCAGCCTTTTCCGGCTTCTTT
>CAZMFE010000050.1:0-1422 GCA_964565495.1 uncultured bacterium | reverse complement strand
CGTCTCCAGTTGACTCTCCAGTTGCCGGATGCGCGCCTCGAGCGCGGCGATGTTCTCCTCCACGGGCTGCGCCCGCCCGCTGGCGATGCTCAGTGCCGCCAGGCCTAGCAACCCCAGGCTTTTCATCAGCCTTTTCGGGCTTCTTTTCCGGCTTCTCGCCAGTGACTTCAGCGGCCGCCGCTTCTTCCGGCTTCTCTTTCTTTCCTTTCTCGATCACTTCAGGTTCCGCGGCAACTTCCGGGGGAGGCGCCACTTCTTCCTCTTTTTGGGGCGGGTGAAGGGAAATCACCACTTCTTCACCCTCCAAGAGAGGGGTGACCCCTTGAGGAATCTCGAGCTCTTTCAAATGAATGACATCCCCGATCTTTAAATGCTTAACACTCGTTTCGACTCGTTCGGGAATCTCTGTGGGGAGGCACTCGACCTCAATCTCGTGATGGACCACGTCCAAGACTCCTCCCTCCTTAACCCCGATCGCCTCTTGAACGTCTTTGATGACCAGAGGCACTTTGACCCGAATCTTCTCGGTGAGAGAGATGGCCGCAAAGTCCACATGGTAGATCTCATCCGTCATGGGATTCCGTTGAACCTCCTTCACAAGGCAGGTGGTCTCTTTCTTGGACTTCGCGCCTTTGATCTCGAGACCGATCAGGACGTTCCCGCCCGCCTTCGTATGAGTCACCCGATGAAACTCCCTTTGACTCACCGCCAAGGGGGTTGGTTTCAACCCTCGGCCATACAAAATGGCTGGAACTTTTCCTGCAGAACGGGCTGCTTTCGCCGCCTTCTTTCCAACGCTATCTCTCAGCTCTGCCTTAAGTTCGATGGTTTTCATGAGGAAAAGGAGAACGTGTTTAATAACACAAAGGATCTGGAAAAGTCAAGCCTCCACGCCGGCGCGGGCGAAAAGGGAACTGACAGATTCGTTGGAGTGAATCCTTAAGATGGCCTCTGCCAAAAGCTTGGCCACGGATAAAACGCGGATCTGGGGAACCTGTCTTCCCTTGGGGATCGCGATCGAATTGGTGACGACCAACTCTTTCAGGCCAGAGTTTTTGATCCTTTGAACCGCATTCTCGGCCAGCACCGGGTGAACCACGGCCGCGTGAACTTCGAGGGCGCCCCCCTTTTTTAAAGCCTGGATCGCCTCGACAAGCGACCCTGCGGTGGAAATCAGGTCGTCCACCAAGAGGACGTTTCGATTCTTCACCGTTCCAATGAGATGCATTACATGGGTCTCGCGCTCATTCTCGCGCCGCTTGTCGACAATGGCCAAGGAGGCGTTCAAAAACTTGGCGTAGGCCCGTGCCATCTTGAGTCCCCCCACATCGGGTGAGACGACCACGAGGTTCTTGAGCTTTTTCTTTCGAAAATACCCTCCCAACACATTGATGGAGTAAAGGTGGTCGACCGGAATATCAA
>CAZMFE010000049.1:0-8200 GCA_964565495.1 uncultured bacterium | reverse complement strand
CGTCGATCGAGTAATTCCATCGGTCAACGCCGGAACCCAAATCCCTTCCGTCAAGAGCCAATTCGAGTTTGGCGGCGCCGGGGGTAAGGTCGGTAAATTTCGCGGCTTGAAAACCGCCAAAGGGGATTTCCAAATCCAAAATGATCGTGTCCGAGGAAGTGGCGATGTTTCCCGCCCTGTCCTTCAATTGATACCGTACCTCTTGAACGCCGTCGCCGGCTGGCAGGCGAAGGGATTTTGTTGCCGACACGTTCTCCCAAGCGGTCCAGTTTACGCCGCCATCGGTGGAGAAACGCATTTGATCCGTCCCGGAGCGCTCATCCGCGCTGGTCAGTGTCAACGTCACCTCCCGTGAAGTGGTAAAGGGATCATTATTATTGATTCTGATGGTGCCGGTGGGGGTGATACGGTCCAGGGTAATATCATCCTCTAGAAGGGTTGAAACGAGCCCGGCCCGGTCTTCCACCTGGTAGTAAACAATCTGATTCCCATCGGCATCATCGAGATCCAGGGTTTTCGTTGCCGCCAAGGCTTCCCAGGCACTCCACGTCCCGCTGCCCACTTTAAACCTCATCCGGTTCGGGCCGGAGGTTGCGTCAGACTGGGTCAGATTCAACGTCACATTGCGGTGATTGGTGTAAGGATCATTATTATTGATTCTGATGGTGCCGGTGGGGGTGATACGGTCCAAGACAATGGCATCCGAGAGGGTGGCGGAGATAAGACCGGCCTGGTCCCGAATTTCGTAAGAGACGACTTGTCCACCCTCTTGGTCATCCAAGTCAAGGTCAAGCGAAGAAATCGGATCGATCCATTCACTCCAGGAACGGTCATTAAGCCGGTAGTGAATCTTTGAGACACCGGAGGTGGCGTCTGAGGAGGTGAATGTGACGTTGACCCTTCGGGCTGTGCTAAAACCGGCCCCCTCATTAATGACAACAGAACCGGCGGGAGGAACCGTGTCGAGGATGATCGTGTCCGAAGAAGTCACGAGGTTACCGGCCTTGTCACGGATTTGATACAGGACTTCTTTCGTACCTTCGCCTTCGGGAAGGGTCAATTCTTTGGAGTCCAAAGGATTCTGCCAGGATTCCCAAGTCACGCCGCCGTCCGTGGAAAAGCGGACTTTGTCCACGCCTGAGAGCGCATCGGCGGAGGTGAGGGCCAAGGTAACGTTGGGAGAAGTTGTGTAAACGGCATTGCGATTAATGGTAATCGAGCCGCTAGGGAGGACGGTATCTCTTGTGACGACGACAGATTTGACCGTGCTGAGTTTTCCCAGGGTGCTTTTGGCCTGGAGATTAAAGGTGTGTCCCCCATCGGAGGGAAGATTCACGGTCGCAGACCAAGTGGTGGAAGGATTGCGCGCAACGACTTCGACATCGTTAATTAGAATCGAGGTGTACGCCTCTTTGGTGCCTGAAAGGGTCAGGGTGTTTTGATTCGTAAACTCCGGCGGGCTGGAGGTGACCAAGGGCTGGGCGGGAGGAGCGGTGTTAAGACCCTTGGAGCGGATGCGAACGGTTCCGGTTCTTTTGTTGGTAGCGGTGGTGGATTGGTCCACAAAAAGGTTAATCTGGCGGATCCTTGTCTTATCCACAGACGGGATGATATTGGAGGTCTTAATCCGCCAGAAGAGCTCGGTGGATGAAGAGACATTTTTCAGGGTAAAAAGGTCTTTATTCCCGTTGACATCAACAAACTCAACCTTCACCTTACTTGCGCTCCCGACAAGGCCGAAGGTGAGGTAGGTGAAGGTGGAAAGATTTTGGGTTTCGATTGGGGAGGTGGAGGCGTTGTCAAAGGAGATGGTCATCCCGGAATAGGTGCCAGAAGTTCTTACATCGTAGTCCAGTTTGAAACGGCCGTCGGAATTCAAAGCAAGGGTGGTTCCCCCGCTTGAACCCGTCATGTAATAAGGATAAGGGCGTCCGGGAAGGGTGGTGACGCTGGAAGAAGTAAGGCGGGGGGTATAGGAAATCGTCCCGCCGGCAAGCCAGGTTTCGCGTTGGTCTTGGGGAATTTGATTGAGCCGGTCCTGATCGGCAATGAGAAGATTCAGATCCTCGCGGGCCTGTTTTTCATCCTTTGCGGCTTCGCTCCTCCACACGGCTTGAAGGTAACGATCAAAAAACCAGTCGCTCGAGCCCTTCCCTTTCTCTCCCCGGCCGTCATAAGCGTAGGCTCCGTTTCGGGTAAGAAGGTAATGGAGCGCATCTTGGGCGGCGAGAAGATCCGGCCCGGTGGGGCCTTCCTTGGAATGTTCGTCCGGATGGGTGTGAAAGGCAAAGGTCACCTTGTCTTTATCCTGAAGGAGCCGCCGGACGGCGTCAGAAGCTGCGATTTCGTCTCCAGAGCCGGCGCTTAAAAGGACCGTGACACCGTAAAGAAGGATTCCTGCGATTTCGATTCCTTCCCGAATGGAATGGGAAATCAATTTTTCAATCTCTTCTTTAGAGAGAGGGTTTTCGAGCGGGAGGGCCGCCGCAAATTCCGGACGAAGGAGGGCAAGCGCCCTCTCAAGGGAGTAGCGATCGTAACGTTCCCGTGAAACGGGACTTTGCTTTTCGTCTTGAGCCGGAATCGAGAGCGGAGAATCTTTCCACGGTTCCTCTTCGTTCGAGGGCGGAATCTCGTGGGTCTCGGTAGGTCTGGCCTCTGGGTCGAACCCCTCAAGCGGCTGATAGACTCCGCCGTCAGCTTGGAAATGAAAGTCCTGGGCCCAGGCGATTTGGAGAGCAGTGAAGGTGATTAAAACGAGGCAGGCGATAAGTTTGAAAGAAAAGGCCTTTCTTCGACTGGGAGAGGAGGGGGGTTGTTTCACACTCTCGTTTTGCCTCGTTTCTATAAATTACTCTTCATTGCTTCTCCCCGCCAATCGAGGAGCTGGAAGACCACCAGCCCTTCGCGGCAAAGAACCATTTCCGTCGGCACTCGCGGATTCACCCAAATCTTCTCCTCTTCGGAGTCAGCCTCAGCACTCGGAAAGGGAATTTCTTCCGGTTCCTCAACTTTGACGTGGGGTCTCATCGGCCGTCCTTCTTTCTTGCCTTTTCCGTCCTGTAGCCAAAATAATCCTGCGGGAAAAGGGGGAGCAAGAAAAAACTGAGAAAATCTGGAGGCGGTGGATCACGGGATGAGCCAGATGGCTCTTCGGAGGAGCCAAAAACTAAGAGGGCGGACGCGGGATTAGCGCGTCCAGCCGAGAAGGATGTTTTCCAGGCTCCGGAGGGAGGTCCCCTTGGCGAGGAAGGAATCACACCCGAGACGGCGAAGACGCGGTTCGAGGGCGGGATCGGTTTGACCGGTCAAAATCAAAACTCGAGTGTGGGGGAGGAATTTTTTAATCCGGCGAAGCACCTCTTCGCCGGAAAAGTCGGGCAGAACGAGGTCCAAAACGATGGTATCCGGCCTCTCTTGAAAGGCCATCTGAAGCGCTTCGACAGCGGTTCCGGCGGTCAGGACTTCAAAAGAGCGTGGCGCAAAATAATCCTTGAGCATCCCCACCACCGCCGGATCGTCATCAACAACAAGCAACTTCATCAATTTAGGGGGCTACCGATTTCACCCGGATCCGGCCGTCTCCTGGATTGAGAAAAATCAATCGGTTGACGGCGCGGGGATCCCCTTCATGGAACACGACCAAGTGCTTGTCCAAAAGAAATCCTTCGACGGATGAAAGCGGATGGCCGTTCCAGGGCTGCGAAAGGAGAAATTGCTTAACGGCCGCTGTTTTCTTCGTATCAAGACGGACCTTCAGTTCTAAAAAATCGTCGAGGACATATTCAAGCGTCCTTAGATCCCCTCTCCGATTTGTGGGCTTTACCTCCATGAACATGCTCTCCGTATTAAGTTGGTACGAGTACGTACTGACCTCAGGCGAAGATAGTGAAAAGAAACCGCTATGACAAGAACCAAAGAGAGAAAAATCAGCCGGGTGGGTCATCCCGTGAGCCAACTGGCTCTCCGCCTGGACCGCCCTCCTCCTCTTTCCTCACAACGGTCCCCTCCCGAACCGTCCCCCGCAGATAATTGCGCAAACCCTGCGATTTCTCGACCCCGTCCTCGAGATGATCGACCGCGTTTTGGAAGGCCTCCTCCAGGGCGGCCGCGGAGCCTCGCCCAAAATCCGTAAGCCGTAGGTTGGTGCTTGAGAATCCTAATCCTGTCCCCTCGAAGACCTCCCTCCACACCCTCTCATCATGATGAGGCGTCTTAAACTCGGCCGCGAACTGAACCTCGGCCCGATAACTCGAAAGGTCGGCCTCGGGATAATCATAGCGCACGTTTAAGATCGAGACTTCAAAGTATCCCGCAAGATCCGGTGTCTTAAACACAATCTTGGGGTCCGGCCCCTTCCCCAACTCGCCAATCTCAACCTGATCAAAAAGTTCCAGCAGGGCTTCTTGAACGAGAGAGGGAAGCGTTGTCTGGAGATGGTAGCTCATGAGGTCGGAGATATCGGTCGCCGCAGAGCCGTAATAGGAGATCCGCTCCGGCGCGTCATGGACGTAAAGGCCCACTTTCTGCCGAAATTCCGGCGAAAAAGTCCGCCGTTCCGGCTTCCCCATCCCGGAAACTGAAGCGCATCCTCCGAGGATACAGACCCCGAGGAGCAAAAAGATCTTTTTCCTCACCGGAGGGCAAAAACTGACTCCGGCAGGAGAATCGCTTCGTACCCCTTCTCGCCGTTCGGCAAGAAAAAGGTAACGATCTCAAAAACGCCGACGAGGGTCCGGCCGATTCCCAAAAAGCTCCCCCGAACCAGACCGGCAGGAATCCCAATCCAAGGGCCTCTCCGATCGCTCTCGTGGCCCATCTCATTGACAATCTCAAACCAACCCCAGGCCGAATTCGATAAACCCCGGCCCAATTTAACTGCGGGGTCTGCCCCGGCCGTCCCTCCCGCCGCCGTCCAAAAAACCAGTAAAAAGATAACCATTTTCCGTTTCATGGTGCCAATCCTTTCGATTTTATATCGTCTTTCCCTTCGGTTTTCTTCACTAGAAACCGCAAACTGACACCCAGGCTGACGAGATCCACAAGAAAGATCTGTTGGACACTGAGGTGAAGTCCCGACCGGCCAAAACAGCCGCAGTCGGTCCCGCCTGACTCCAAAAGAAGCCCGCTCGCGGCCAACGTCACTAAGAAGGCTAAGGAAAGTAGGCTGATTCCTGCCGACGTCAAACGAGGCGAGTAGCCCACAACCATCAAAGAACCCAGGAGCCACTCGAACCAGGGGAGAATCTTCGCGATCCAAGGGATCCAAGCGGGAGAAAACACGCCGTACCTCAACAGCGCGGCCTCAAAATTGGCGCTCGGTTCCAGGAGCTTCGCGAGCCCCGCGTAGGCAAAAACGAAACCGACCAAAATTCTTGCCGCCAGCCAACTCACATCACTGATTTGTAATTTTCTCAATTTCCGCCCGAAGGGCCGGCGCTCCCACGGCTAACTTTCCATTGACAAAAAAACTCGGTGTCGAACGGACCCCTAAGTCGAAACCTGCTCTCCTTTCATCCTGCACCGGCCGATCGACCGCGGCCTCCCCCAGGCAATGCGCGAATTCCTCCAGCGCGAGCTCGCTCTCCCTGGCGTAATTCAGGAGGGCCTCGACCGGAGCCTCCGGCGCCTTCGACCAAACCGCTTGATCACCATACAATCGATCGTGATAGGTCCAGAACTGATTTTGCCTGGCGGCACACTCCGCCGCCCGATGGGCCAAGGGGGACCACCGGTGACCCTCCAGGGGATAATGCTGGAAGATTAAGCGAATTTTATTGGGATATTGTTCCATGATTTGCGAGAGCGTCCCCTGGGCAACTTGACAGGCGGGGCACTGAAAGTCGCTATATTCAACAATCTGAATCGGCGCTCCGGCGGGTCCTCTCGCCCGCGGGAAATCACCCGCCGCGAGAGGAATCTTCCCCCTCCCGAGACGCAATAGAAAAACCGTTCCCACGAGAAATCCGATCAACAAGATTCCCGCGAGAAAAGGGGGCAGGCTACTTTTTCTCATCGGCATAAAACTTCCGGACGAAACCGGCCGCCTCCTCAAGCTTCACCAGGGTCGAGCCTCCCTCCGCTCGGTTCTTAAAATCGACGCGTCCTTCCTTCAAATTTTTCTCCCCCAGAATTGCCCGGAGCGGAATCCCAATCAAGTCGGCATCGTGAAACTTCACGCCGGCCCGCTCGCCACGGTTGTCATAGAGAACATCGAACCCAGCGGCGCTCAAGCGCTCATAAAGCTTCCCCGCCTCTTCGCGGGTTTGGGAATCCGACTCATTCACGGTCACCAGATGGACGTGAAAAGGGGTCACAGACTTGGGCCACGAGATCCCCCGTTCGTCCTGATGCCCCTCCACAATGGCCGCCACGAGCCGGCTCACGCCGATGCCGTAGCAGCCCATGACGGCCGGACGGCGTTTGCCCGATTCATCCGCAAAACTTGCTTCGAGCGACTCCGTGTAACGCGTCCCCAGCTTAAAGATGTGACCAATCTCCATGGTGGTGATGATCTCGAGCTTTCCCCCGCACTTGGCGCAAAGGTCCCCCTCCCGGACGAAACGAAGGTCTCCGAGCGCTTTTGCCTCGAAATCACGACCCCAATTGACCTGTTTCAGGTGGCGGTCTTTCTGGTTCGCGCCCGTGACGAAATCGCTCAAGGCCTCCACATCCCAATCCCCAAAAACCTCAACTCCCTTGAGGCCCACCGGACCGGAAAACCCCAGCGGGGCCCCGGTCCATTTCTCAATTTCTTGGGCGGTCGCCATCCGAAGAATCTTTACGCCGGCGAGGCGGCGTAATTTCCCTTCATTGAGTTCACTGTCTCCGGTAACCAGAGCAGCGATCGGCTTTCCGTCCCCAAAATAAAGGAGCGTCTTTACCATCTTTTCCCTCGGGATCCGGAAATGGTTTGCAATCTCCTCGATCGTCTTGAGATTGGGGGTATCGAAAATTTCTGGTTTCCTCGCCGCCGGCTCGGGCCGCGATCCCTTCCCCTCCCGTCCCCTCCCGGCGATATCCAAGCTCGCGAGGGTGGCGCAATGGGGACAGCGGACCACACGATCCTCTCCGTAACGGGATTCCACCATAAACTCCTGAGAAACATTTCCCCCCATCAGTCCGGGGTCCGCTGCCACCGCCTCATAACGGAGCCCAACCCGTCTGAAAATATTCTCATAGGCACGGACCATCTTCTGGTAACTCACCTCGAGCCCCGCTTCGTCCCGATCAAAGCTATAGGCATCCTTCATGATGAATTCTTTGGTTCGGATCATCCCAAATCGGGGCCGGAGCTCATCACGGAACTTGGTTTGGATTTGAAAGAGAATCAGGGGAAGGTCTTGATACGATTTGATCCCGTGGGCGACGAGTTCCGTAATCACCTCCTCGTGAGTGGGACCGAGGACATATTCCTGGCCGGAGCGGCTCTGAAAGGCGATCTTATCCCCGCCCAGTGCGTCGTATCGGCCGCTTTTTTTCCAAAGCTCTGCGGGATGAAGCGCGGGCAGCAAGACCTCATCGGCGCCGGCCAGGAACATCTCTTCCCGGATAATCTCGGAAATTTTCGTGAGGACCCGTTGACCCAACGGGAGGTAACTGTAGACTCCGGAGGCCACCGGACGAATGAATCCTCCTCGAAGGAGCCAACGATGCGAGGGGGCCTCCGCCTCCTTCGGCGCCTCTCTTAAGGTCGGTATCAGCGTCTCAGTCCACCGCATGATTGAATCCGCCAGGCCATGGCAGAATCTCCCGCCTCCGTCGGATGCTCGGCCGACGGGCATTTCCTGAGTCAAGAAAACAAGGCTGATTCATTCCAAATGTAAGGAGAAAACGAGAAAACAAAAGGTTGTCTGGCAACTGCCGAACAGAATTAAATAACGGTTTGAGTCGGCCTCGCTCGTCTGGGCCGGCTCGCCGATTTTTCCGATCGGCTTCGCACGGCCCAACGCCGCCTTCGGCTGGGGAGATTCTGCCATGACAGAGAAAATTTGTTTCTCCCGACGCAATTAAGGCCGAAGGGGGTCCTACAACTCTTGCGATCCCGAGGCGGGGAAAACCCGGCCAGGGGTTCCCAAGTGAGGGACCGGGTGGGGCCCCGCCTCGGGATCGCTTAGAGTTGTTGGGGTGAGGCCCGCGGAGGGGGAAATAAATTTTCTCCATTAGGATTTGGTACTCTTCTCAGAGATGACTAGTTTTA
>CAZMFE010000048.1:0-8420 GCA_964565495.1 uncultured bacterium | reverse complement strand
AAGAGACAGGCTCGCAATGACGAACGGTTGCAGAACAGTGGCTTTCGCTTTCGTTCTTGCCGACAGCGGCGGGACCGTGGAGTGTAACTCCCTTCCCCATTAAACCCTCTCGGGTACCTGTTCCATTGGTAAAGATCGTTCGAAGCAGAGGAATTTTACTCCAGCAAGGAGAGGAGTCAAGCAAAAACGAACCCCCTCTTCAATTTTGACTGCCCGAGGGGTAAAGCTCTTCTTGAAGAAGGGAGATCAGATGCTTCAGGCGGCAGTTCGCGTTGGTGGTTTCCAGGATATCCTGTTTGAGGTAGGGATTCGTGTTGGCAGAGAAGCTCACAAAATGGGAGAGGACAATCGGGTCCTCCAGCTCTTTGGGCAGAGGAAATTCTTCGCTGGGCCTTTCACTGGCGAGCCGGAGCTTCTGAAGGAAAAGCTGGCGAAGGACCTGACTCAAACGGGAGAGCTCCTCTGAATTCCTGATTCGATCCGGGAGGAAACGAATCTGGGCCACCCGGTAAGGCTCCATTTGAAGGTAACGGGTGATCCGGGCCCGCTCGATCCCCTTGAGGAGGATATGCGAGGTTCCATCCCGATTTTCCACGACCGCTTTCACATAGCCGACCCCCACCACCTCATGGGAAGGATAAGGTTCGCTCTCGGCTTCCCACCCTTTCCGGAGAAGAGAAACGGCCATAAATTTGTTGCCGGCCAAAGTGTCGGCCAGCATCCTCCGGTAACGCGGCTCAAAGATGTAAAGAGGAAGCTCCACCTGGGGGAAAAGGATTGCGTTGGGAAGCGGGAAAACGGCCACTTCTCCGGGAAGCCTAAATTTTTTTGGAGTTTGCTTTCTCTTGGGCGGCATGCCGAAAACTCTCCAATTGATGAAGGGCCTTGCCCGAATCGAGAATCTCCCGGGCCCGGTTGAATCCTTCTTCAAGACCCGTCACCTTCTTCATCCAAAATAATTTGACTCCCGCATTCCAGACGATACTTTCACGGGCAACGCCTTTGGCACCATTCAGGATTTCGAGAACCCTTTTGGCATGTTCGAGGGCCCCTTTTCCCGGCGCCGGCTCTTCCTCTCCCTGGAACCCGAATTTTGCGGGATCGAGCCAAAACGTTTCCCTCTTACCGGCTTCCTTTTGAAGCACCAGAGTTTTATGGGAGAGATAAAACTCCGTGAACCCTTCAACTCCTTGAATCACAAAAATGCGCTCGGTCCCGAGAAGGGTCAGGGCCTCGGCCATCGGCTCGAGGTAGGGACGGTGATAAATCCCGACCATCTGGGTCGTCGCATGGGCTAAATTGAAAATTTTCTCGATGTGATTTGCAAAAGGCCGGAGGCCGAAGGCTTCTCTCAAGGGGCGGAGTTTTGAAAAATCGGAGATAAGCTTTTCGGTCGGAAGAAACACCATTTTTTCTCCCTCCAGAATTTCTTCAAGGAACGAGGGTGCGAGCGCGCCCCCACGCTCCCCCGTGACGTCCACTCCCAGGGCTTCCAAAATCCTTTGGGTTTCAACCCCTTTCTTAACCGGAGTCTCCGGCGTACTGTGGACAACGACGGGAACCCCTGCGGCTGCCAGAATCAGGGCCACGGGAACCGTCAAATGAAGGGTTTTGACCTTTCCGTCATAAGGCTCCCCCAGGTCAAGGACCCCTTCAAGTCTCGGACGAATCAAGATCGCCCGTTCCCGAACCGCTTCGACCAGGCCTGCGGTTTCCTCAGCCGATTCGCCCTTCATCCGCATCGCCGCAAAAAAGGCGCCGATTTGAAACTCGCTCGCTTTCCCTTCAAAGATCCACGCCAGGGCTTGGCGGGCTTCCTCCCGCGTGAGGTCCTTGGCGAGTTTTTCCCCTCGGGAGACTTTTTGTATCACCTCGCGAAAAATCTTCACCCCGTTAGACCTCTCTTTAATTTCATTTCAGATAAGCCTTAATTTCTGGGAGTCATACTTCCGCCGTTAGACCTTCTCCCGTATCGTCATTGATTCACGAAGTCTAACGGGGTTCATGGTCTCTTCTTTTCTAATGTTACACGGGGAAGAAGCCCTTTTGCAATGGAGGGATTGTCGGGGTGTTTGGACCAGACCTCCAGGAATCGATTGAAATCCTTTAGGGCCTTCATGATTCGAACCCCCTGATAACGAGAGGGGTAAGGTCGAAGGTATTGGGAACTCGTTCGAACAAGCTCCTTCGCACCCTTGAGATTCCCTTTCTGAAAGTGAACGAGGGCTGCCGCAAGCTGAATCAACCCGTGATAAAACTCCCGCTCTTTGCCCCGCGTCTGGCGCCAGAGGCCTTCTAAGACTTCGTGCGCCTCAAAGTACTTTCCCTTTTCGAACAGGCGGAAGTACTCACGATAGCGAGGGTCAAAAACTATCGCCAATGACGGAGAAGGTTCGCGAGGAGGCGCACACCGACGCCGGTGGCTCCCTTGGGACAATCCGGACGAGCCGTGTCACACCAAGCGGTTCCTGCGATATCGAGGTGGGCCCAGGAGGTCTTCTTAGGAACGAATTCTTTGAGGAACATCGCCGCTGTAATCGTTCCCGCATATTTTCCGCCGATATTGAGAAGGTCTGAATGATGCCCTTTGATCATCTCTCCATAGTCCTCCCAAAGGGGAAGTTCCCAGCATCGTTCCCCGGTCTCTTCGCCGGCTCGCTTGATCTGGTCGAGGAGACGACGGTCATTTCCCATGAGACCGATCGCCTTATCCGCAAACGTATAGGCGCACATCCCGGTGAGTGTCGCAAGATCAATGAGGGCCTTGGGCTTGTACTTCTCGCAATAGGCCAAGGCATCCCCCAGAATGAGCCGTCCCTCCGCATCGGTATTGATGACCTCCACACTTTTGCCGTTATGCATTCGAATAATGTCTCCCGGCCGCTGGGGATTTTCGCTCGGCATATTTTCCACGGCAGGCGCGAGGGCCACCACATGAAGCGGCAGTCTCAGGTCGGCGATAACGCCGATGGCAACGATCACCGTGCAGGCGCCTGCTTTGTCATATTTCATTTTCTCCATGTCCGCCGCCGGCTTGATGGAAATGCCTCCGGTATCAAAGGTGACCCCCTTCCCGACCAAACAAAGGGTTCCGTGCCGCTTGTGCGGGGTACCGTATTCCAAGATAATCAAAGCCGGCGGGGTCTTGGAGCCTTGGTTGACGCCCAAGATTCCACCCATCTTCATTCTTTTCAAATCCGCCAAGCCGAAAATCTTGCAACTGAGCTTTTTCTCGCGGGCGAGCCGCTTCGCCTCCTCGGCCAACCTCGCAGGATTGATGACATTTCCCGGTTCGTTGATCAAGTTCCGGGCGGCGAGGGTTCCGCGAGCCACGATCTCGGAAAGCTCGACATTTTTCTTCAGCTTGGTTTCCTCGCCCCGTTTCATCAAAAGGATCTGAAGGATCTCGGGTCCTCTGAAGTTTCCCTTCTCTTCTTCCTTTTTCTGAGTCTTGTATTTATCGAAGGTGTAACTGGCAAGGGTGGCCGTCTCGGCCAAGATCTCAGCCGCAGGACCGGCTTGGACCTTTCCCCCGACAAAGGTATCGAAGAGGAGCCGGACCTGTTTCGCTCTTCGCGATTGGGCGAGGTGAATCAATTTTCCGACTGTCTGGCGAAGTGAGGAGGGTTCGAATTTCTGGGGGGGGCCGAGACCGACCAAAACGACTTCGGCCGCTTCACGGTATTGAGGATTGAAGGAAGCCAGACTTTCTCCTTTTTTTCCGGAGAAACGTTTGTTCTTGACCGCGAGCTCAGCCGACTTTGCGAATTCAGGCTCCAGACTCGCCAAGGTTCGGAGGGGCTTTTCGCCCTCGAAAGAACCGGCAAGAAACAGATCCGTGGGCTTCCGGCGAGCTGCGGTAGAAAGGACTTCGATTTTCATCCCATCACTTGCCTTTGGTCCGAAGGACCAAAAGGGTATTCAACAGACGATTTTCTCAAGCCAGCCTTTGGCTGGCAGGCAGGTGATGGGATCATGAGGGGGTATTATATCGCGCTCCCCAAAGCATTAAAAGGGCATAAACCAGAAGAGAGACATATCCCGCCAGACGAACCGCGGGCCAGAGGTAAGGATGGGAAAAGAGGTGGCCAGCGTTGACCACCATCTCAACAAGCGCCACTAGAACGAGCAGGAGATAAAGCATTAAAAGTAGCCTGTCCCCCTTTCCGTGCGATAGAATATCACCTCTTCAAATGAAAACCCAAGTATCCTCTCCGGCACAACGTAAAGGCGGTTTTTTCTGGTGGCTCCTCTGGATCGCGGTGGCCGTCGGTTCCTTCCTCCTCTCCGCGATCTTCTGGACCTGGCTGATAACCCAAGGGGTGGGAGAAATCCGCGGGACACCGCTCACCATCCTGTGGACGAGCGCGGTCTTCGGAAGTTGGCTTCTTACGATGATCCCGATTATCCGCGCCAAGGAGCGCTACTGGAATCGCCTGAGCCAGGAAGACGAGACGAATGTCACCTGGTGGATCGGTTGGATGGCGCTCACCCTTGCTGCTTTTTTTGCTTCCGCCGGATTCTGGACGTGGTTCTTTGCCAAAAGTGGGGGAAATATCAAGGAGCCCGGCGCTGCTGCTCGCTGGGTCTTCGCCGTCTTTGGAACCTGGATGGCGGCCCTTCTTCCTCTGATTATTGTCATGTATCAAAAAGTAGACCGGGCTTATGAGAAGGCTCGCGAGCAAAGGGAGAAGAATGAAAACCAGACGCCGCGACCCAAAACAATTTATGTCGATCCTCTGAAGAGAAGGCTTCCAGAATCACTCGTCCAAAAGCTCGAGGGAATTCCCGCCACGATCAAAAAGGGACGCCAGGCTGGTCATCTCGTCCAGGTGGTCTTAAGGGATGGGCGAAGATTCGAAAATGTCTTCGTGGCGAACCGCTCGGAGGTGCTTGGAATTTACGGATACGACACCCTCCCATTCGAAGGCGAAGAAATCGCTGATCTGGAACCGATCAAATTAGAAAAACTTACTTCCTTTTCTGAAGAGCACTGGTTGAGATTGGACGGCCGCGGTTAGGGGGGCAGGGTCGGCTGAGAGACGTCTTCCTGCGTTTTCTGATTGCAGACGCTTTTCAGGGTGAGGGGAGGGGCCTGTTTGATTCCCTCCTCGTAAGAAAACATCGGAATGGTCTCCCACGGACAATATTTAGAACAGAGGGCGCAGCCGATGCAGCGTTCGATATCGACTTCCACGAGCTGTTGAAACTGGGCGTAGGGGACATTGGGAACGATCTCGATACAATCCACCGGACAAAAAGAGATACAGGCCTCACAGCCGGTACAGCCCGATTGGTCAATGACCGCGAGGAGACGCGGTTCGCGCTTCCGGGCCGGCTTCTCTCGAATGAGAGGCGGGCGAGGGCCTTTTCGCGCGGTGTTTTCTGACATTTTGCCTCAATCCTATCCTACTTTGGCTCCCTTCGTCAAAAGCGAGCCGATGAAAAAAATCCCAATCGCTCCGAGAAAAAGAGTCACGGCCCCCGACTCACTTTTCTGAAACTCCGCTACCCAAAGGGCCGACGGAAGGATAAGGAGGGCGATCAACTGGAGGGTCCGTCCGAGAAACTTAAGCAAACCTGGCATGCTCGATTCGTTCGAGGCTTTCCTGCTTATGAGTCCGTTCGTCGTAACCGATTTGACGGAAAAGGTCCGCGAGCGAATCGAATCGGCCGTAGTCGGCCGCAAAATCGCTTTCAAAGGGCTCTTCTTCAAGGTCCGGGTTCTGGCGGACAAATTCCATATATTCGTGCTCGGCGTGATCCTCGAGATCGGCATTCAAGGCATAACTCAAGGAGGGCTTGATGACGTAAAGAATCCAGCTCGTGTGATAATAAAGGAAAGCTATGATTTGAGGCAGCACCCGATACTTAAAGAAATTCTCATGGGTTCTCTTCTGATGAATTAATTCCTCCAGGATTAAAAGGTGCCACTGTTCATTGTCCTGTTGGGCGCGACTCTCTCTGACGAATTCGAAAATCCTTCGCGCGAAATCGGGTTTTCCATACATATGGGTAATCGCGATGTAGGCCACCTGTTCCCACGCTTGATAGGGAACTCGGGCAATCACCTCTAACACTTTAAATTTGCTCAGGTTCCGTTTCTTTCCGTAAACCAAGTCCATGAAAATGAAGAGGATCCGGCTCAAGAACCTGTACCGGCGCCTCGGCCCTGCCAGAGTTTCGCCCTCGGCTTTCCGAAGTTCCCAAGAATTTAACTTTTGCATATTGATATTATATACCCCTTCCTCCTCTTTTCCAGTTGCAGGTCTGGCCCAGGGTCGATAAAATACCACCTCACCATGTCTTACCTTCTTTTACTCCTTCTTCTCGCCAGCCCTCAAGTGAGCGCGGGAAATTTTATTTTCATCTCCGTCTTACCCCCCAAGATGGTCCCGATTACCGTCCGGATTGATTTCGGACCGGCGGGGAAATCTTTGGTCGAAAAGGAGATCAAAGTTCCGGAAGGGGCGACCCCCAAACAGGCCCTTCAAGGAATGATTCCGATCGTCGAAGGAAGCGCTTGCTGTGATCCCGCAGAGGTCAAAGGAATCGATGGGGTCACGATTGATCCCCTGGAAAACCGCTGGTGGATCTTAAAAATCAACGGGACCAAGAAAAACGCAAGCCCGCACAAATCCCATCTCAAGGCGGGCGATCGGATGGAATGGGTTTATTTTGAAGATCAGCAGTAGGAGGTCATTGCGAGCCTGCCATCGAATCGATGGCAGGCTCGCAATGACAGTAGCATTGGCTATCGCCTTTGTTCCCTCTCTTTTCGCCTTCGATCTCGAGGGAAAAGTTAAAGTCGAACCTCCCTACCCGGAACCTTCTCTTCTTCCCGTCGATGAAAAATATGTCGCGGATTGCGGACCCCATAAGATTTCCTCCCGACTCAAGATTTCTCCTGACGGAGGGGTGGCCAATGCGGTCGTCCAATTGGAAGGGGATTTTTCGACGCTTCGCGAAATGCCTCTCCAGGGGGATTTTGTCTTAGACCAAATCGATTGTGAATTTAAGCCGCATCTCGCTTTGGTGCCTCAAGGGGCGGCGGTTTCGATCTTAAATTCGGATGGCTTCCTCCATAACGTCCGGGCTTTTGATGAAAAGGCGGAAATGCTTTTTAACGATGCGATGCCCAAAAAGGGACAAGTCCTTAAGAAACGTTTTGACCGACCCGGTCGAATCATCGTTCGCTGCGGTCTCCACCACTGGATGCATGCCTTCGTCATCGTGCAGGAACATCCCTTTTACGCGGTCACGAACGAAAAAGGCTACTTCAAGATTTCAAGCATTCCCCAGGGAACATACACCCTTCGCGTCTGGCATGAAGAGTTAGGTGAAGCCGAAAAAGAAATTAATTCTCAAACAAATTCATTGATCCTCACTTACTCTTCCAGGCGGTAAGTGCCTGCTTCACCACTTGGCTCATGTTTCCGAGACAACAAGAGCCCTGGGGATTTGTAACTTCACAGTAGCAATTACCGGCTTGAACCTGGGCTTTGATTTGATCAACCACCGTAGCTTCAGCGGTTTGCGCTATTTCAGCTTGAATCTTCTCGAGCGTCCAATTGAAACAATAACAAACAGGAACCGTTGGTTCATTGGGTTCTTTTGTCCATACCTTAATCGAAAGATCCTCTTTGTAAAATAGAGTCTTCCCTGGCAGAAAGTAGACGACGTCACAGCTCGAAGTCGGACAGAAACAGAATTCATCTTGAAGTGGGATCTTGACTCGACGATCCGGTTTGAGTAAAGCGCCCAAGGTGATCCGCTTGACAGACTTGCCGAGGGCTCCACACTTTGGGCATTTCGCGGGACCACACCTCGTGGGCGGATGAAACTCGCAACAAGATTCCGTCACCGTTTCTTTCTCCTCGTGTGCTGGGCCTTTGGGATCGGCCGAGCAATCTTCACCCATTGGGATACCTACCTTCCCTTCGTTTAGATCTGCGGCTTCTTTGCCTTGTATCCGGTCTCGTTAATTGCGGCTACAATCTGGTCCAGGTTTGTCTTCTCGGGATCGTAGGAGACAATGGCTATTTTGTCCTTGGCGCTGGCTTTTACTTGATGAATACCGGGAAGCTTCTTCACGGCCGATTGAACTGCAATCTCACAGGTGAAGCAGCTCATCCCCTCCACAGGAATGGAAACTTGCACGCCTTGTTTGGAAACTTCACTCACTGCGCTTCCCCTGGCATAGACGTAAAGGTTAAGCCCGGCAAAGAGCAAAACAACCGAGGATGCCAAAACGAGGACATTTCTTGTCATTTTCTTTCCTTCCATCTGGCAATGGGTAGATTCACACGAGTTCTTTTCCTTGAAGTAACGTCGCCAGGCAAAGGCAAGAAGAAGGGCGGCTCCGAGGATGAAATACCAGTGATACCTTCCAAGGGCCGCCCCCAAACCCAGGCTTCCTA
>CAZMFE010000047.1:0-8585 GCA_964565495.1 uncultured bacterium | reverse complement strand
AATATTAATTTTATGCTTGACAGACGAATCGGCTAATGATAAAGTAGTTTCTGTCTTGAGAGGAGCTTGCCCTTGCTGAACAACAGACAAATTGACCTCGGAGAGAGGGTTTTGGTCAATAGCGCCAACGTGGTCTTGGCGACCATGGTCTTGGGCTTTCTGGTTACTCGGGGATTCAACTTGTTTATTTTTCTGAGCGGATGTATCCTTTTCGCGGCCTTGGTGAGTTGGGCCTTTTGGCTCAGAAAGGGGCCGCCTCAATGATGATAAGTTCGGATTTGGGACTTCTAATAATTTTTGGGATGCTGTTTGTGATGGGAGCGACGATTGTTTGGGCTGCGAAAAGGCGTCCCCACCCGAAACACCGCCTTTAATTCCTCCCCGCACCTCGGCGCGGGGAGGGGAAGCGCCGGAGGTTGAATTTCGAAGTTGGGACAAATGGCTCACCTTTTTCGCCAGGGAAAAAATCTCACGGTCAAAGTCGGCACGGAGCTGGCTTTTTTCCTGGGACCAATACTCCAGATATTTTGGAAGATTCTGATCGATCCCTTCCCAATCCTTATCTCTGATTGCGATCAGCAGTCCCTGGGTGATTCTATCCTTCAGAGGACGGCTGGAGAGGAGGCGCGCTTCTGAAATCAGCTCTTCTGGCAATCCCCCTCTTTGAATGGCCAATTGATTCCTGAGCAACTTTATCTTCTCTCGAAAGGGGGGGAGGGCACGGCCGCGGGATTTTTCCGCCTTTTCAATCAATGAAAGGGCTTCCTCATAACTCCCCTTTTCCTCAAGTTCCTTCAATCGAAGAGCCGTCTCTCCGACCAACGCCGATTCAACGGTCTCGACGAAATGGCTCAGACGCTCTTTTTCTTCGCCCTCCTTTTCCGAAAGAAGAGTCTTCACAAGAAGGAAGAATTCCTCATAATCACCGGCTTGATAAAAGCTTCTAAGGCTTGAAAGGTTCCGGTAAGCATCAATCTGAATCTTTGCGGCTTTATTCTGATTTTCTTTTGCCTCCGCCGGGCGAAAGCCAAGGAGATAACTCTTCAAATCCGAGAGGCCAACCCCCCATTTTTTGGGATCTTTTAAATCGAGGGGCCGAAGATCCCGAGTCTCCAGGACAAGGGGGATCTCGCTGAAACGAGCATATCTGCCTTCCATTTCTTGGATGAGACTTCCGAGACCGGGAAGTTGATCTTCTTTCCGCGGCCTTCCAAGGGTTTCCCAGAATAAGTCTTTAAAGACTTGAAGCTCGTTTTGAAGCTTTGCACGCTCCTCCTGCCAGAAACTCAGGGCGGTGGGAGAAAGTGAAAGGTCTTGATTCCACTCCTTCCCTGCGGCCTGGAGAAGCCCCCCGCGGAGGACTCGGATGCCGGGATCCCGATGAGCCTTCGTTTGAAGGGAATCCAAAAGGGATCGCAGAATTTCGAAATCGAAGAGAAGGCGTTGGGGGGCCGTCAGGCCCTCTGGGAGTTTCCTGATCTGATCGATACCGTTAAATCTCTTCACGATCCCGCGAAGTTCCTTTAAGTGAGTCGTAAAATTGGAGAGATTGGCCGCCGAGAAAATCCGTTTCTGGTGATTTTCTTTTTCAAACAAGAGGCGAACGAGCGGGGCAAAGAGGGGATATTCCTCGATCCATTCAAGAAGCTTTTTGTCGCGAATCTGCGAGGCGGTTTCTTCCTCCTCGGAAGAAGCGCTCGCCGGGGAAATACCGAACTGCCTCAGGACCTTTGCGTTCTCTTCCCGCTCCTTTTGCCGCTCCTTTTCCTCTTGAATGAGGCGACGCTGGCGTTCTTCCCAGCTTTTAAAGTCCTGCTCAAGTTTAGCCGCTGAAACGACTGACTTCTGGCTCCACGCCCCTTTGAGGATCCGGTCCCTCACCAAGAGCAACCGGCGATAGGCAAACTCGATCGCTTTTCTTTCTTTTTCGCTTCGCGCGACAGAAGCGGCCAAAGAGGCGGCCCCTTCCTTTGAAAAAAGAGAGTAATCGTCTCGGACAAGAACCCTTTTTTGAAGGACCCAACGAAAAAGTGCGGAGAGTTTACTCAACCTCTCTTCGAGGGGAGTCTTCTCGTTAAACTCAAACCATTTCAGCCGGTTTTCGTCAAATTCAAAATGCCTTTGGATGAATTCGCTGCTTCCTTCGTCTTTCGCCGGAAAAAGAGGGAGCGCTTCTTTGAGGACAAAGAAAGGAAAAACGCGCGTCCTCTCGTGCTTGGGGGCTTTGGCGAAACGCACCACCAGCCAAGGAGGATCGGTCTCGCGAAGCGGTTTAAAAAACCTGAGGCGCTCCACAGGATGATCCGGATGAATGAGGAAGGAGGCAAACTCCGTGAGATGCCGCTCCCCCTCGAGACCCGCGCGGCGGACCACCAAAAAGGGATTGAGATAAAAGGGGGCCTCCTCCCTCGTGGAAGGTTCTCTCGGGGGGGTTCCGATGTCAAAATAAGAGGGATAAGAAAAGAAGTTGGAATTTCTTTCCCCGCTAAGAAACGCCTGCTGAAACTGTTTTTGCATGACATCCAAGGAAAGGTCAGGGGGAATGTCTTTGACCTCCCTCGGTTCCCCCCACCTTTTTTCTTCCTGTTGGGCTTGAAGGATCCGATGGGCCATACCGGCGTAATCGAGAAGCCGATGGGTCATTTCCACGGGACCTAAACGGCGGCTTGATGCAATTTCATAGAGATGGGCTTGAGACACTATTTCCCTCGGTTGCCTCATCTTTTTCGCAAGGTCGGTGAGAAGTCCTTCGATGGCTCCATAAGCCAAATCGAGGACCTTCGCCACGTTGTCTCCCAGACTGAATTTTTTCTCGGGCAGATAATGTGAAAAAAACCATTCTCCCAAGGGGTAAATTTCTTCCCTTTCCAGTTCCGTCGACCTTTCAGTGATTTCTTCGATCCTCCTCTCAAATTCGCTCTGGGGCGGGTTTCCCCGTACTTCCGCACGAGGAGGGGGTAAAAATTTCAGACTATCCTGAAGGAAAGACCAAGCTTGAAGCCCCTCGATACCCAGGGCGAGCTTCAAGGGGACTTGGTGGGGGCTTTGGGGGTCATACTCCTGGGTTGAAAAGCCCCCGATCCGATTCGTCCAGCCCCACCCGTTGCCGGTTCTTGAGCCTTTGTCATCTGTTGTGACGATTTCTTCCTCTTTGATGCCAAACTTTCCTGCCAGGAATCTCACCGCCAAGGATTTATCAACGCCCCGAACCATGACGTCTACGGAAATCGAGGTGGCCGCTGGCTTAAAAAGGCGGAATTTGGGATGGGGATGGTTTTTGAGAAAATCTGCGATTTGTTTGGCCATCTCATTGGTAAGGGATCTCAAGGACTCCCTCACGTGAATCGCGAAGCCGTAACGCTTGTCCTCACGCAGAGTGAAAGGACGAAAAAAATCGTCACTAAAAAGCCGGCTGATTTCCGCGAAAAGTGTCTTCCGTTCCTCTTGAGTGAATTCGAAATCCGGCGGCACCCCTTGGTAGCGCTTGACCAAATCCACTTCTTGCCGAACCGCTACCTCCTGCTCTGGATCCCATTCGAGCCAAGTGGCGTAACTTCCGTTTTCGGGGAAAAGGACAAAAAGCGGGAGATGCTTTGGGAGGAGAACAGGCCAAATTTCTTTGGCCACCTCTTCTATGTCGTGGATCCCAAATCTTCGCAGTTCCGGATCGACTTTTCCAGCCCGTCCGCTGGCCAGACCGCGCGGGGTGCCTGAAGAAATGCTTTTCTTAATGCGGGCGAGAGCTTCTGGGGGAACGTCGCTTGCCCCCTGTCGGGTAAGATTGTTATCGATATCGTCGATCGCGGCCCGATAACTCCTTGAGAGGGCCTGGCGCAATTTTTTTTTCGCTTTCAGCACCTCCCCCGCCATTCCTCCCCGCACCTCGGCGCGGCGCTGGGGAGGCGGCACCTCGGGAAATTCTGAGAGAAGCCTGTCCCAGCGGATGTCTTTCATCAAGCGCCAGAAGTAGAGCCGCCGCATCTCTGGATTTCCTTCAAGGTAAAACATCCTGAGGCCACCAATAAAGCGGAAGGGCTCTTTTCCTAGATTTTTAGGCTGGAAGCGACCCACTAACTGCCACCCCTCCAATTCCCTTCCCACGCGATGCAAACGCTGGTACCAGCGATCCATCAAGGCCGTCGGCGTCTCCTCCTCCCCTCCATAGGCCTTGTCAACCTCCCTGCGAAGCTCCTCCACCTTCCGGATCAGTTGGCCGAGTTTCCATCGCTCGAAATCGCTGAGTCTTGCCCGCACCTCGGCGCGGGGAAGGGTCTGCGCGCGAGCCCCTTTCTTCGAAAGGAGGTGGAGCTCTTCGAGGATGGGATCGACTCTCCTTGTCTTATGCAGGCCGAAAGAGTGGGCGAGCTCGGAATTGGAGGGAGGCTCTTCTCCTCCCCGTTCACCCCGCTCGCGACGCTCCACTTCTTTAAAGAATTCCTCTGCAAGCCCTAATCCCCAAAGGATGCGTGCATAGGAAAAAGAGGTGGTTCCTAAAAAAGAGAGACCCTCTCTGACAAGTTTCTTTCGAAGCGCCGGCAAACTCCATCCCCTCCTCCTGAGAAACTGGAGGACCCAGGATTGGGTCTTTTTAAGCGATTCTTTTCTCTTCCGGGCCAGTTCCCGAAGAATCGTTCCCGGAGGAACTGCGATTTCTTTAAAGTCAATCCCCAAACCTCGGGCCTTAGAGACAAGGGTCGCGCCGGAAGTATTGAAGGCATCCGCCGTCAGGCCGAGAATCCCGTGGAATCTCCTGAAAGTTTCTATGAGGAGGGGGGTTGATAACTCAGGCTCTCTCGGGTTGGGGTTTCCAGACGTTTCGATCAAACTCCTTACCGTCTGCTTGACCCTTCTCCAATCATCCGGATAGAGGCGGGGTCCTTCTTCTTCCAAGACCTTGAAGAGGGAAAGAACGCCCGGTTTGTCTTTGAAATTCTGGCTTAGCTCAACGATGAGATATTCCACCCCCCGCCGCCTCCCGACTCCCCTTCCCTCTTGTCTGAGAATCATGCGGGTGAGTTTTTGGAGGGCGCGGTCCCAGTCATAAGGGGCCAGGGCGAGAAAAAACTGCAAAGCGATTTTCATGGACGGGTGGACTCGGGGGCTTTGCGGAGAGATCCCGCTCCATTGGCGCGCCTTTTCATAAATTTCCTCAGAAATCCTGCGGCTTAATTCCTGAGCGGCGCGGCGTCTCAAGAGATGAGCGAGCTCCTGGACTTTTTGAATCAGACCTTCTGTCAGAAGGTTTTCTCTTACTAACTCTCCCATTTGATCTGCTAATCGAGAAAGGGAAGCTTTTGGGGAGGGGACCCCTGGTTGAAGCCCGAGCCGGATCTCCTCCATGAGTTTTTCCACCGCCCTGCGCCGGTCGAAATGAGCCAAGAGATTCCCGGCAAATTTCAGCTGATTCTTCGTGAGCGATCCTGGATTTTTGGCTTCAGTCAAAATAAAATTCAGGAGGGGGTCCTGCTCCTCGGGAAGAAATAATCTTGAGAAATGCTCGGAGGGCCTCAGTTTTTTTAACCGCCCGATTATCTGCCCATATTCCTCTTCCGTGGCCGAATGCCGCACCTCGGCGCGGCGGGCGCGCCGTTCCTCTTTGCGGGTAGGGTTTTTCAGTAATTCCAGCCTTCTAAACTCAAACGCTACATCTCCTATGGAAATCCTGTTTTCTAAAGCAAGGGCTCTTGATTTCTCTAAAAGTTCATCGGCCTGAACCATTCTTCTATCAACTTCCTCATTTCTCCCGAGATTCATCAGCTGAACAATTTGGTGAATCAATTCCCTCACTTGCTCTATTCGTCGCAAATATTCTTCATAGGCAACGCCTCGTCCAATTAAAGTTTTCTGGGCCACATAACGGTCCAATGCGGTAGACCATCGAAGAAAAATAGCCGCTATTTGCCCTTTATTTTTTTTACCAAAATTCCTAATGCGTTTTTGTCCTAAGACTTTAACGCCACCGTTTGAATCCAGCTTAGTTTGAATAAGAATTTCTGGGTGTGGTTCACTCCATTCTTTTCCGCGATTGTGCGGAGAATGATAGAAGCTTCCAAGAAGCAAGGTATAATTACCGTTTTCATTTTTGGCCCATACCGTTTTCATGTCCCTAGTTTCCTTCAACTGATTTAAATGTATTGCCATCGCAACATAACGGTCGGCGGTATCGGACCATTCCATGGTAACGCCCACTTTTTCCCCGCCATGGTTCCCCAATTGGACGATGAACTCTCCAAAAACTTGCAAATGTCCCCTTGGATCAAATTGGGTTTGAATTAAAATTGAGGGATAAGATTTTCTCCATATTTTTGCAGTATCATCGAAAGACTTACCATAGTAACTTTCGAGCAATTGATCATATTCCTCACTCCCACCTCTTACCCATACCGTCTTCATTTGCAGAATCTTATCCAAGTGTTCTAACTTTACCGCAGTCGTGACGTACTTGTTTGACTCGCTTGACCATTGCAGGTAAACTTCCACATTTTTTCCTCGATTCTTTTTTCCAAAATTCGCAATACTACCCGCTCCGAAAAGCCGGAGATGGCCATTGGAATCGAGTTTTGTTCGAATGAGAATATGAGGATAAGCCTCACGCCATTGCTTTCCCCGGTCTCGCGGAGAATTTTCGTAGAAACTTCCAAGGAGTTCATCATAGGTTTCTCCTTTTTTCCCCCAAATGGTTTTCATTCCCACGGATCGATTTGAGGCCTTTAACTTTACGGCTGTTGCAACATATTGATTCGAAGCTTCAGACCACTGCAAATCAACATCTATAAACTCGCGTCGATGCTGTTTACCAAAATTTCCAACCTGCTTCCCTAAAATAGAGAGGATTCCGTTGGAATCCAACTGGGTTTGAATAAGAATTCGTGGGTAGGCTTGATGCCAATTTTCCCCGCCACCATCTGGAGAACGCCGGAAATCTCCTAGAGGCACGCCATAAGCATCTGAACCCTTTGGTTGACCAAAAATTCTTACCCTTCTTTTCCGCACCTCGGCGCGGAAAACTTCGTCATATTTTTTCAGGATCAAGTCATAATTCAAGTTTAAGAGCTGTCTGAGCGCGCTACTGATTTCTTCGCGGCGGGCCGGGAGTTGGGTCTTAAACATTGTCCGAATAAAAAGCCGTTTTTCGGCGCCATCAACAAAACCCCGCTTTCCAAAACCGTCGTCATCGACTTGAAAGAATCCCAGCAATTGATAATCTTCCAAATCGTCTCCGACCTGATTTAATTGCTCTCCTACTTTCTCCGCTTCTTCCTTACCCAGCGTGCCTTCCAATAGCTTCGAGAGAGGGGGTCGAAGATCTTTAATCTTTCTGGCTAGATTAAAGAAAACCTTGCTGTTCTCAAAATCCTCTTTCCCTTCAGCCACGCTCCGCACCTCGGCCCGCCCAGAAGATTGGCGGGCAAAATCCTCGGCCGCACTTGTCCGCCATGCTTTGTGGCGGACCTCGGCGCGGCGTAGCTTTACGAGTTTTGGTCTCTGTGCTATAGTTGGGGTATTATGAGACGAATCGGGTTTACCTCGCTTATCTTTAAGGAAGGAGCCACCTACGTTAGTTTCTGCCCCGAGCTTTCCGTAGCCAGTTGTGGAGACTCTGTGGAAGAAGCCCGTGTTCGGCTGAAGGAGGCTGTCCGACTCTTTCTTGAGGAAAGTGCCCGACTGGGAACTCTTAATACCATTTTGGAGGAGGAGGGTTTCGTTGCTCGAGATTCCTCTGGGAGCGTGTGGAGCGCTCCTCCCTTGATTGCTACGGAACACAGCGAAGTGGCCTTTTGATTCCCTTTGAATCGCATCACTCCCCTTCCCTACCAGAAGCTTTGCAGAGTCTTTGAGCTGGCCGGTTTCACTCTCGTCCGTCAGGAAGGGGACCATCGGGTTTACACCAAGCCCGGTGTCAGCCGACCGATTGTCATTCCCGCGTACCGTGCCGTTCCAGTTTTCATCATTTTGAACAATCTTCGCACGGCCGGAATCTCGCGAGACGAATTTTTTTCTCTCCTCTCCAAGGTCTAATTGGTTCTTCCGCACCTCGGCGCGGGGGGAGGAGGCGAGCTTTTGATTCATTTCGCCGATAAATCGGCTGAAAAGGGCGGGGTCGGCCAGCGCGGGAATCTCTTGAGAATACCACTCCTTCCGAGCCAGTTTGATGGCGAGGGAAGGCATTTTCCGCCGCGTCGGATAATGAATTTCCAAACCGGCAATCAGGGAACCGGGGGAGTTGGGCGGCCACCCCTTCGGCTTGAATATTTGAAGCTCCCATCGAGCCTGATGAGGGGGTGCGGCCCCGCCGCTTGTCCTGACGAACACCGGATAGAGCGCCTCATCGTGCCACCGAAGCGAATAAGGACGCCACTCATCCCCGCCATACTTCCAAGGTTCCGTCCCCTGCGGGATAGCCAGACGTCCCGTTTTCAAGCCCTCCAGGGCGGCGAGCAACATCTCGATCCGCTGGACGATCTCCTGCAATTCCTCAAGCTTTCCTAGATACGCCTCGGTCTTGGACAAGGTGCGGTATTTTGTCTCGCGGAATTCCTCGATCCTCTCGACGACATCCTTTCGTAGTCTGCGGTCTGCTTCTG
>CAZMFE010000046.1:0-8911 GCA_964565495.1 uncultured bacterium | reverse complement strand
GACCGCTTCGCTGCCCAGGTGAGCCACCTCCCTCATCTTTTGGCCGCTCTTTTGGTTGTCAGCACCCCTCCCAAGGCACTCGGTTTTGCAGCCTCCGGATTTCTCGATGCCACCCGGATTGCAAAAGGGGAGCCGAGCCTCTGGGTTCCTATCTTTCTTGAGAATCGGAAGGAACTTCACCCTTGGCTTGAGAACTTTTCAGAGGATTTCGAGCGAGTCAAAAGAATCATCAGAAAAGGAGACCGCGAGAGGCTGAAACGGATTCTCACTCAAGCTCAAAGGCGCCGCGTCGATTTAGGAAAGGGGTCTTGTGGCGTCGAAGACTAAGAATCCCTTTTGTTTTTCAGGACTTATGTTATAATGCCCCCGCCTATGACGCAGCCTTTTGCCGATCTGGTCAACCAGACTTTTCAAAACTTCCAGGAAGGAGAGATCGTCCGCGGTCGGATTGTCGCGATCCAGGGAAGGGAAGTTTTGGTTGACATCGGTTATAAGGCTGAAGGCATCCTCCCCCTCGAAGAATTTTCCGATCCCTCAGAAATCCAGATTGGAAGCGAACTCGAGGTCCTTTTCGAATCTTTTGACGACGAAGACGGATTCATCCTCCTCTCGAAGAAAAAGGTCGACCGGCAGCGGTCCTGGAATGATGTCTTGGCAAATGCCCAGGAAAATACGGTCGTGGAGGGTAGGATCTTTAAGAAGGTCCGCGGCGGCTTCATGGTGGATATCGGGATGGATGCTTTTCTGCCGGCCTCCCTGGTGGATCTGAGGCCGGTTCGCAACCTCGACCAATTCCTCAATTTCACGGGTAAATTTTTCATTCTCAAAATCAATCATAAGCGGAGAAATATCGTCGTCTCCCGAAAAGACTACCTGGAGCAGGAGAAACAACTCGCGCGCCGTTCCCGCCTCGATACTCTTCAGGTGGGCGCGGTGGTCAAAGGCCGGGTGAAGAATATCACTGATTTCGGTGCCTTTATCGATCTGGGTCATCTGGACGGTCTTCTTCACATCACGGACATGAGTTGGGGAAGGGTTCCTCATCCCTCGAAGCTCGTGAAGATCGGCGATGAGATTGAGGTCGTGGTGCTCGCGATCGATAAGGAGCAAGGAAAGGTCTCTCTCGGGATGAAACAACGGTTGGGAGATCCTTGGGAGAAAGCGCCTGAGAAGTTTCCGATCGGGAGCCGGCATCCAGGAAAAGTTGTGAATATTCTTCCTTACGGTGCCTTTGTGGAGCTTGAGCCCGGCGTGGAAGGGCTCGTTCATATCAGTGATTTGTCCTGGACCAAACGGGTGAGTCACCCAACGGAGCTTCTTCATATCGGCGATCCCGTGGAAGTCGTGGTCTTAAACTTGGATCCGGCGGTGAGAAAAATTTCTCTCGGGATGAAGCAAGCTCAGGAAAACCCCTGGCAAGGGGTCCGGCAGAAATACCGGGTGGGGGAGCGGCTCCGGGGGGGAATCCGCAATTTGACGGATTTCGGCGCTTTTATTGAGCTCGAACCGGGCGTGGACGGACTGCTTCACGTTTCAGATATGTCCTGGACCTCCAAAAATTTAAAGCCTTCGGACCTTCTCAAGAAAGGAGACGAAGTGGAAGTGGTGATCCTTTCGATCGATCCGGAGGCGCAGAAGATTTCCCTCGGGCTGAAGCAGCTCGTGGAAGATCCCTGGCAGACGCTTGCCCGAAATTGTTATCCGGGGAGTCTGGCCCCGGGAAAGGTGAGCCGCATCGCGAGTTTTGGACTTTTTGTCCAATTGGAAAACGGCCTCGAGGGTTTGGTTCACGTTTCTGAGATCCCCGGTGTTTCCTCGCAAACGCTCGAAAAGAATTTTCGGGTGGGCGACGGGATTGTCGTTCAAGTCCTCCACGTTGATCACGAAACCCGCAAGATCGCACTTTCCTTAAAAAACATTCCGAATTCAACAGGAGTCCCGACAGTCCAGGAATCCGGATCCTGATCATGCAGGTTTTCCTTCCCAAGAGAAGGGTTGTCGTCACAGGCATTGGAGTCATTTCCTCCATGGGAATCGGCAAGGAGGAATTTTGGGAGGCCCTGCGCTCAGGCCGGTCGGGGATCTCTCGAATCAAAAGTTTCGACGCCTCTCGGTTAACCACCCAGTTCGCCGGACAGATCCAAAATTTTGATCCCCTCCTTTACACAGACCGCAAGAGCCTCCGCCGGATGGACCGCACCAGTCAATTCGCGGTCGCTTGCGCCAAGATGGCCGTGCAAGATGCCGGCCTTGACCCGCAGTCCAATGGCCGCCACCGCGCCGGTGTCATTATCGGTACTGCCATGGCGGGACACGGCCACATCCTGGAACAATATGATGATTACCTCAAAAAGGGCCCGGACCGGGTGAATCCTTTTACCACGCTCGCCTCCTTTCCCGACGCCTGCGCGAGCAACATTTCGATTGAACTTGGAATCACCGGCCCGAGTTTTTCGATGGCCACCGCTTGTTCTTCAGCTTCGGATGCCGTCGGCTATGCCTTTGACGCGATCATGAGCCACGCCGTCGACTTTCTGGTGATGGGAGGGGCGGAGGCCACGGTCTTTGAGCCGATCCTGGCGGCCTTCTGTGCCACCCGTGCCCTTTCCAGAAGAAATCACGAACCGGAAAAAGCCTCCCGCCCTTTCAATTTGGACCGCGATGGATTTGTCTTAGGGGAGGGGGCCGGAATTTTTGTCGTCGAAGAATACGAGCATGCCAGAAAACGCGGCGCCCACATCTACGCCGAGATCCTGGGACACGGGATGACTTGCGACGCTTATCATATGACGAGTCCCGATCCGACCGGAGCCGAGGCGATCCGGGCGATGGAAATGGCGATGCAGAAGGCGGGCGTGAAGCCTGACCAAATCGATTACATCAATGCCCACGGCACCTCGACGCCGCTGAATGACAAGACCGAGACGATGATTATCAAAAAAGTTTTCAGGGATCGGGCCTATCAGGTTCCGATCAGCGCGACCAAGTCGATGATCGGACACTTGATCGGCGCCGCCGGGGCCGTGGAACTCATTGCCACCCTTCTTGCGATGGAACATGGCGAGATCCCCCCCACCATTAATTACGAAGTCCCCGATCCGGAATGCGATCTCGATTATGTGCCGAATCAGGCGCGAAAGGCCAAAATCGAGATCGCGATGAAAAACTCCTTCGGCTTCGGCGGCAAGAACTCCATTCTGATCATCGCGAAACTGTAGAAGGTTTTTTGCGAGGCAGGAGCAGGTCCTCCGATTCTTCCCCGCCCGCCAGAATTCCGCGCTCGCTGGATTCGATGAATCGGATGAGGTGTTGGATCTCCGGGGAGGTGAGTTCGGCTTTGATTTTCTCGACGGCGTGGGAGACGGCAAGACCCGAACGGTAAAGGTATCTAAAGGCCCGCTTAATCTCCATTCGAACCGGCTCGGCGATCCCCGCCCGCCGGAGCCCCACCACATTGATACTGAGAACCACGGCAGGCCTCCCTCCGCAAGTCATATAAGGAGGAACATCTTTATTGCAAGCTGAAAGAGCGCTCACGATGGCGAGCCGGCCGATTCGTGTGAATTGATGAAAACCGGTCATTCCCGAGAGAAAAGCCTGGTCCTCGACTTTGCAGTATCCCGTGAGGGAGGCTTGGTTGACCATGATGATTTTATTGCCGAGCTCGCAGTTGTGCGCAATATGACAGTAGGCCATGAGGTAGTTCTCATTGCCAATCACCGTCGCCGACTCCGGCTTCGTGCCGCGGTGGATGGTCACATATTCGCGGATCTGATTGTGGTCGCCGATTCGAGTGAAGGCGATTTCTCCTCTGTAGGCCAAATCTTGGGGAGCATGCCCAATCAGGGCCCCCCTGTGAATTTCATTATGGCTTCCGATCTCCGTTCCTTTACAGAGATAGGCGCCGGCGTGAATCAGATTATGGGAACCGAGTTTCACCCCATCCTCGATAATCACCTGCGGGCCGATCCGGTTGGCGACCCCCAGATGGACCTCTTTTCCTAGGATCGCAGTAGGGTGGATTTCAGACATGGGTGGGATTGTAACACAGCCCGATGGAAAATAGAACCGTCTCCATTTTCTATTATTTACGTAACCTATTGATGAATTTAAGGTTAACGATGGACAAGTTTTTAGCTTTATCCCTTGAAATTTCCGGTCGAGTAGGGTATCCTTTCTCAAGGTCTTAAAGAAGTCCCCATCTCTAGGAGAGCGTTGGAGATGGGAATTTTATTTGTCTCCTATCTTCAGCAGTTTCAAAAAGAGATGCAAAAGCGAAGACGAAGCTCAATCACCGGAATTGTCACAGCCGTAGTCTTCGCTGTCGTTCAGGTAGGAACGCCGCTGCCTGTTCTGGCCATCGAAAAGAAAACCCCTCCTGAAGTCAAAGTCCCCACCCCGTTTAAACTCAACCTCCCTCCCGATCTCGGCACCATTCAGAATTTAAACACCGGCACCGGACCCACGTTAATCCATCTGCAGGATGCTCACGGAAATTACGAAGCGCAGAAGAAAATCGAAGCGATTCTCAATTACTTAAAAGAGAAGTACGGAATTAAACTCATCCTCCTCGAAGGGAGCGCTCACAGACTGAATCCCGAATTGGTTCGGGTTTTTCCCAATCGGGTTGGCCTTTCGAAAAAAGTCGCCGACCGACTCGCCAAAGATGCCTATGCCAAAGCCGTCGAGCTTTTCCTCATCGATTCCCCGGAAGTCGAAACCTACGGGATTGAGAATCTGGAAAGTTACGTTGCCAACGGAAAAGCCTTCATCGACGTCCTGACCGAGCGGGAAAAGACGGAAGGTTTTATCTCGGATATGGACATGCAGATTGAAAGGCTCACCGGTCCTTATCTTAATAAGGACCTCCGGGCCTTCCTGAAACGGCTTGAAGATTTTGAGGCGAAGCGACTCCCAATTCTCGAGTGGCTCAATTATTTAAAGAGTCAAGCGAAGACGTATCTGGAAATCGATTTAGCCGACCCCGCCTATCAGATCGATTGGCCCACTCTGATTCGGATTTACAAACTCGGTGAATTCGAATCGAAGCTGGACATGAAAGCGTTCATGAAAGAACGCAATGGATTCCTCTCT
Organism: uncultured bacterium; assembly: GCA_964565495.1. Classification (GTDB taxonomy): domain Bacteria; phylum Omnitrophota; class Omnitrophia; order Omnitrophales; family JACQLI01; genus CAZMFE01. The sequence continues at coordinate 3,817 of CAZMFE010000046.1, read as the reverse complement.
GACATCCAGGGATTGTCCCCGCAGGGGACTGTCCCCCTTGAAGATCTTCTCACCTCTCCTCTTTCCCGACACCAGCTTCCCGATCCCGAAACCGGCATCCTTTTCGAGAAAATGGTTGCCTCTCTCCCGAAGGACTTCAATTACGACGCCTATCCCAATGTGAAAATCTTCATTGGACATTTGATCCTCCAGAGCGAAGTGAAAGGCGAACGGCTCATGGAGGAGATGAATCGCGTGACCGAGCAGATTTCAGAAAGACTCGCCAAAACGGGTGAGGAAAAGAAAATCCTAGCCCTTTTGAAGGATCATCGACTCCTCAAAAGGCTTTTTGCGTTGGAATTATCGCCTGAAGATTATGAAGCCATCGTCAATCCGTCATTGCGAGGCAGCGTCCCAAATGACGGTCTCAAGCCTTCCCACATCATCCAACGTTTCCTCGAACTCAATGGTTCCCACCGTGTCCGCAATCGTGAATTTACCCACGTCGACGAAATCGATTCCCTCTTTGAAAAAGCCCTCGAATTCTACCGTGGCGTCAAAGAGCGCGACGAGTGGATGCTTCGAAATATTGAGGCCCGCTTGAAAGAAACCCGTGCCGACAAGGCCGTCATTATCACCGGCGGTTTTCACGCCGAACCCTTTCAAAAGTTCTTCTCAAATAAGAATTACAGTTACGCCCTGATCGCTCCCCAGATCACCGCCACGGACGGCCGCGAAGCCTACGTTCAATCGGTCCTTGAGACTCGATTGAAGCCGGCCGGCGTTGTTCGTTCGACCCGCATGGCCGAGCCCTACCTGGGGGTTCGGGCTTCAACGCTCCGATCAGGGTATGAAGTCGACGATCGGAAAATTGTTAGCCGGGTTGGCGCTGACAGCATGCTGGAAGCTTTGAAGAACGGCGTGACGATTGAACAGATTAATGAAGAGATTGCCGGCGGGCGAGGTTACTTCGGCCAATTTGGAGGAGCCGAAACCCGACGCGAGGTCTATGGGGGGAAGCCCGCCTATCTCCTCGCCTTGGAAGAGTCAGGGTATAAAATTTACTACGACACCACTTCGATTGAAGAAGTGACGAGCAAAGAGACACGGGTTCCCGGCCGCGTCCTCGCTGTCGAGGACACCCAAAGTGGCCGGACCCCTCCCCCGTTGGAATTTGATCTTGCTCCCACCGAAGCGGTGAGTGTCGGCGGGCGACAAATCATTATTGATAAGATCAAAGGAAACGAGGTGGAGGCAAGAGTGGTCGATTCGCGGCGGGCCGAGGTGCGGATGCTGGTCTTAAGCCGCAAAGTGAGCGAAACCATCGTCATTGGCGGTGGTGAAATCAAGCTGACCGTGGTGGAAATTAGAGGAGACAGGGTCCGGCTCGGAATCGAAGCCCCTCCAGAGGTGCCCGTTCACCGTCAGGAGGTGCACGACGCCATCAAGACTCAAGAAGCAAAGGTAAAGCGTGCCATAGAAACTCTTTTGGATCCAAATGAGAAGAAAAGATCAAAAAACAAGGCCTCGGAGATTTTGGTGAGCCGGCTCGGGTGGAATGCGCTTGGCCCTCTCGAGAAAGCTCTCGAAAAGGTGAAGCAGGAGGAACCCAAGAATCAGAAAGCGCAGGACCTCCTCCAATCGCTGATCGATCAAATCCGCCGCGCCGAGGTGCGGATGAGTAAGGAAGAAGGAGAAAAAATTTTCAGTCAATATCCGGGACTTAAATCAGCCGATCCGAATCTCGTGAAGATCGCCCTCTTGTTTCTAGAAGATGAGGATTTGCGGGCGGCCGCATCCTTCGCAGGCTTCTCTCAAAGTTTACTGTTGGATATTCCCGCCGGTAGGCTCCGCTTACTGATCTCGGTGAGGAATCCTAAGGACTATTGGCAGGAATTAGAAATTCGGATTGAAAGGAGCGGTTTCCCCTGGGATATGGCTTATGATCTTTCCATTTATCAGAAAAAGAGTTCTCATCCAGTGACTTATGTTCCTCTCGGCATTTCCGCTCAAACGAAAAACTTTTCTGACCTTCCGATCCTGGTCAAAGAAATTCTTGCGACCCTGAAGGCCCACAAGACATGGCACGAGTGGTTTCCTTCGGGTGTTTCCAACGCCCGTGCAGAGGTGAGGAAGAAGAAGATTAGCGAGCGTGGTGCCGGCGTTGGTATTGGTCTAAGAAAAGCAAGACCGCAAAGATTGCGCCCAACCCCAACATCAGTAACGACAATAAGAAGATTGTGGAGGACATTTCTCTCACCTCATTCTGTAGCCGCCCAAAGGCCTATCAACACGACCAACCCAAGGCATACGACCAATAAAACCTTAAGCGCTATGGGAATTTCTCCAAAGAAACCAGTGGCAAACGCAGCTCCAAATCCAATCGATCCAAGACTCTTACAGAGGTCTGCGATATATTTTCTTCGAGGCTTATCTAACATCGTTCCAAATATAGCACAAGGCTCTACATCAGTCACCGGAAAAATCGTTACTCGCATCCCTGATCCTCCCCGCCGCAGCGCTGAGGTACGGACAGAAAAAGGCGGAAGGTGGAAGGTGGAAGGTGGAAGGGAAGAAGCGTTTCCTTCGGCCGTCGGCCTTCAGCCTTCAGCCTCTTCTCGCCCCGCCGAGGTGCGGGCGACACTCAATCGACCTCCCCTCAAGGAGGAGGATTTTCCGAAGCGAGTTTCCAAACGTTTCAAAGAGGCTTTTAGGATTTGGTATGAACAGCTTTTTGTCGAAGAGCCTGTAGAGAAACTCCCTGACTTTGGCCAAGCGATGGAAAGGGCCTATCAAGGTACTAACCCGGTTTTGAGTATGATTTCCTATGCGGGGCGTGTGATTAAAAAAGAGGGCTTTCAGGATCAGAAACCGCGCAAAGATATTGCCGTAATGATCGAAGGAACCTTTGAGCGTGCCGCCCAAACGCTTCTGATGCAGCAAGTTGAAGCCGCAGGACCTAAAGGCCAACAGATTATCCAAAGAGTGGTTCAATTTCCGGCGACGGTGCCGGAGGATAGAAGGCTCCTTGAAGAAGCTGCGGAAAAATTATCCCCGAACTGGCCCGACGCCCGGAGTTACAAACATGTCCAAGAGCTCGCTAAAAGTCCAGACGCTGTTGTCCAAATCCTTTTAAAGAAATACAACGAATCCCCTTCCCGCGCCGAGGTGCGGAAAGAAGTCGAGGGCGTTTCTCTCGGAGATCTTAGCCAGGTACAGCGAGTGAGAGATTTTTTTGCATCTGAGCCGGAGACGAAACAAGAAGAGGGATATGTAGTTATTTGGATGCGCAATCCAACACCTTCCCCCCGAGGAGATTTTATCGCTACCTACCTCCTGGAAGAAAGTGTTCCCGTGTCTCGTTTCCTCGAAACCGCGGAGGCGATTCAACAGTATCTCCTAGGAATCGCCAAAAAGGCGGCAGGAAATCAACCGCTCAATTTGGGGCAAGTCGAAATTTCTGTCAGTCGGCATATGGTGATAAAGAACCAATACAATGTGGGCTTGCAGTTTCCTACTTACATTCCCCGCGCCGAGGTGCGGGCATTAAAAACAGCACCAAGCACCAAGCTCCAAGTGCCAGGAGAAAAAATTGAGAATCTTTTACCTGGCGCATGGCACATGGCGCCTGGCGCTGATTCACGCGCCGAGGTGCGGGCAAGAGAAGCTGGAAGCCTGACGCCGGAAGGTGGAAGGGGGATCAAAACTTCTGGAGGTAGACTGATTATTTTACGTGGTGATGGCGGTAGCGATCCAACCCGAACAGGGCAAGAATCACCAATGCCACTAGGGTCATCACGACGATGGTTGTCACCTCAACGACCTCCTTCCTCCGGAG
>CAZMFE010000045.1:0-8968 GCA_964565495.1 uncultured bacterium | reverse complement strand
TCATACTCCGAATCGGTCTTCTCGATCTGGGCCCGGATTTGGTCACAACGGCCTTTGATTTCCTTGGGGGATCCCGCACCGCCGACAATCGTGGTATTGTCTTTATCGACGACGACCCGCTGGCAGGTGCCGAGCATCGAGAGATCCACATTCTCGAGCTTCACTCCGAGGTCCTCAGAAATAAACTTCCCTTTGGTCAGAGTGGCAATGTCCTCCATCATGGCCTTCCGCCGGTCCCCAAAACCCGGCGCCTTCACGGCGCAACAGGCCAGGATCCCGCGGAGCTTATTGACCACGAGGGTCGCCAAGGCCTCCCCCTCGACTTCTTCGCTGATCATGAGAAGCGGTTTTCCTCCCCGCGCCACCTGTTCCAGGAGCGGAATCAATTCCTTCACGGCCGAAATTTTCTTCTCGTAGATGAGGATATAAGGTTCCTTGAGCACCCCCTCCATCCGCTCGGCATCCGTGACAAAGTAAGGAGAAATGTAACCCCGGTCGAACTGCATCCCCTCCACGACTTCAAGCTCCGTCTTCATCGTGTTCGACTCTTCAACCGTAATCACGCCTTCCTTCCCCACTTTCTCGAGCGCTTCGGCAAGAAGCTTTCCAATGGCGGGGTCGTTATTGGCGCTGATGGTTCCGACCGCCTCGATGTCGGGACGCCCCTTGACCGCTTTGGAAAGTTTCTTGAGAGCCTCGACCACGGCATGAGCCGCTTTGTCGATGCCCCGCTTCAAGGCCATCGGACTTGCCCCTGCGGTCACATTCTTAAGCCCCTCTGAGACAATCGCCTGGGCGAGGATGGTTGCGGTGGTGGTTCCGTCGCCGGCTTCATCGGAAGTCTTCTCGGCCACCTCGCGCACCATCTGGGCGCCCATATTTTCATAAGGTTCTTTGAGGTCGATTTCCTTCGCCACCGTGACTCCGTCTTTGGTAATCACAGGGGCTCCGAACTTCCTTTCCAGGACCACGTTCCTTCCGCGAGGCCCCAAGGTCACGCTGACCGTCTTGGCTAAGAGGTCCACGCCTCGCTTTAAATGAGCGCGCGCCTCTTCGGCATAAGAAAGCTGCTTCGCTGCCATGGCTTACTCCTTCTCGAAGACGGCTAGGATTTCGTTCTCTTTCAGAACCCTGTGTTTTTTCCCGTCAATCAGGATTTCATCTCCAGCATATTTGTTGTAAATCACACGATCTCCCTTTTTCACTTCGATGGGCTGGATTTTCCCCGATTCGAGCACCTTTCCTGCTCCTACCGCCACGACTTTTCCTTCTGTCTTTTCCTCCTTGGCGGTGTCGGGAAGGATGATTCCCCCTTTGGTTTTTTCCTCGGCTTCCAACACCTCCACCAAAACCTTGTCACTGAGAGGTTTAATCTTCATAGCTGAATCTCCTCCTTGTCCTTGAGTTGAGTCATTGACGATGAATTAATACATTCCTCCACCGGGAGGCATTCCGCCTGGCATCGGTGGGGCTTTCTCTTCCTCCGGAATCTCCGTCACGAGGGCCTCGGTGGTAATCAAAAGCGAAGCGATGCTTGAGGCATTCTCCAGAGCCATCCGAGTCACTTTTTTTGGGTCGATAATCCCGGCGGCGAGGAGGTCTTCAAATTCGCCCGTCTCAGCGTTAAAACCAAATCCTCCTTTTTCCTCTTTCACCCGCTGGACCACGACCGACCCCTCTTCGCCCGCGTTTTGAACAATCAATCGAATCGGTTCCTCAAGCGCCCGGCGCACAATTTCAGTGCCGACCTGTTCGTCTCCCCTTAACCTGAGCTTCTCAAGGGACACAGACGCTCTCAGTAAGGCGACGCCTCCGCCCGGAACAATCCCCTCCTCGACCGCAGCCCGTGTCGCATGGAGGGCATCCTCCACGCGGGCTTTCTTTTCTTTCATCTCGGTCTCGGTCGCTGCCCCGACGTGAATCACGGCAACGCCGCCGGCCAGTTTGGCGAGCCTCTCTTGGAGTTTCTCTCGGTCGTAGTCCGAATCGGTCTCCTCAATCTGCTTTTTAAGCTGACTGATTCGGCCTTGAATCTCAGCAGATTTTCCGGCGCCTTCAATAATCGTTGTGTTCTCCTTATCCACCACGACCCGCTTGGCGCGCCCGAGGTCCCGCAGCTGGACATTCTCAAGTTTAATCCCGAGATCCTCCGTGAGGGCCCGGCCGCCGGTGAGAGTGGCGATGTCTTCCAGCATGGCCTTCCGCCGGTCCCCATAGCCGGGGGCTTTCACCGCACAGGCAGAAAAAGTCCCGCGGATCTTATTGACCACCAGCGTGGCTAAGGCCTCCCCTTCGACCTCTTCGGCAATCACGAGAAGGGGTTTTCCGGCACGAGCCACCGACTCAAGCAGAGGGAGGAGATCCTTCATCGCCGAGATTTTCTTCTCATGGATGAGGATGTAAGGCTCTTCTAAAACCGCTTCCATCCGTTCCGCATCGGTCACAAAATAAGGAGAGAGATAACCTTGATCAAACTGCATCCCCTCGACCACATCCAGGGTCGTCGCCGTGGTTTTGGACTCTTCCACCGTAATGACCCCGTCTTTCCCCACTTTCTCCATCGCTTCCGCAATCAAATTTCCGATGGTGGAGTCGTTGTTCGCGGCGATGGCCGCGACTTGAGCGGTCTCTTTTTTATCTTTAATCGACTTGGCGAGTTTCCCAAGTTCTTCGACAACCGCCTCGACCGCTTTTTCGATGCCGCGTTTCAGGGCCATCGGATTCGCACCCGCCGTTACATTTTTGAGCCCCTCGCGATAAATCGCCTGAGCGAGGACCGTTGCCGTGGTGGTTCCGTCGCCCGCGGTATCCGAAGTTTTGGAGGCTACTTCCTTGACCATTTGGGCCCCCATATTCTCATAAGGATCCTCGAGCTCAATTTCCTTCGCCACGGTCACCCCGTCTTTGGTGACGGTGGGTGAACCAAATTTTTTCTCCAACACCACATTCCGGCCCTTGGGACCGAGCGTGACTTTCACGGCATCGGCCAGTTTATCGACACCGCGAAGAATCGTTCTTCGGGCATCCTCTTCGAAAAGAATCTGCTTCGCCATCTTTACAATCCTCCTTTTATCCGTGCGAAATTAAACGGTTGGCAATCCGAAAATTGCGGATTAGCACTCCCTGTCTTCGAGTGCTAGTTTATTGTACGAATCCTGCAAAAAAAATCAAGAGGGTATTTTTATCAGGTCTTGATACACCCGCGCCAGAGATTTGAGGGTAAGGTGAGGGTCCAGGATGTCGATCTTGTGAGTGTGGGGGTAGATGACCCTGGCAAACCCGCCTGTCGCAATGACTTGGAATCTCCCTTTGAATCGCCTCCGGAAGCGCTCCACCAAACCATCCGTCATCGCCCCGTAACCTTGTAAAATGCCTGCTTTCATCCCTCCCCGGGTGTCTCGTCCGATAAAAGGTCTGTATTGCCTAGGAAATTCAATGGGGGGCAGCAATGCCGCCTTCTCTGACAACGCCTTGAGTGAAATCTCAGGCCCGGGAATAATCAGCCCCCCCATGAAAATCCCCTTCTTGGAGATATAATCACAGGTAATCGCTGTCCCATAGTCAAGGATAAGGAGAGGGGCACCATACTGCCGAATCGCTCCATAGGCGTTGGCTAATCTATCACTCCCTAATTTATGGATGGAAATGTATTTGTGGCGCAGCGGAACCGTGATCTCTTCTCCGATCACCCAAAATCTGTCCTTCAGCCTCTGCTTTTTCTTAATTGCCGCCCTAATTTTCCTTGTGATTTTTGGGGAAACAGATGACATCACGAGGGACAAGTTTGAATCGATCTTTTCATTCGCTATTAATTTTCCAAGGATGGTTGGGAACTCGTCAGAGGAGACATGTTTCACTCCCGTTAGTCTCCCCCTCCGGTAAAAGCCGAAGCTTGCGGAAGTATTGCCGACATCGGCTAGGAAGAGCATCGCGGGGGCCTCTACCATTCCTTGAGGTCCCGGTTGAGCTCGGCAAGAAGGGCATGCAGAATGGCCGATCTTGACTGTCTCTTTCCCGTCTCCTCAAAAAGAGAGGTCGCTCCTGAAACCCCCCGTCTGGGAGAGGCGTTCACGTTGAGACCGATTCCAATCACGAGGCTCTCCAATTTTCCATTGCTGCGGCCCTTGGCCTCCACCAAAACCCCGCAAATCTTTTTTCCCTCCACCAGGACGTCATTCGGCCGTTTGAAAGCGGGCACGAGGCCAAAGCGCTTTTCCAGCACTTTGGCGACACTCCGACAGGCCACTTGCGTCACCCAGGGAGCGCGCCAGGCCTTGAAATGAGGGCGGAGAAGGATCGAAAAAAGGAGATTCTTTCCCTTCGGTGAGATCCACTTCCTTCCCCATTTGCCTCTTCCTTTCCTCTGATAATCCGCCACAAAAACAGAACCTGCCGGAGCGCCCCGCTCAGCGTAGCGAAAGGCAGTGCTATTTGTCGAATCGATTCGTTTAAAACGGTAGATTTTCAGAGGACGACTCGCGAGTTTGGTAAAATCGGGGAATCCCGGGATCGAGGCGGGTCACGATTTCATAGGGAATCGTCTTGGCAAGCCGGGCCAAGGCCTCTGGGCTCATCCTCTCTTCGCCCTCGCTTCCAACGAGAGTGACCTCCTCTCCCACCTGGGCCTCGGTGAAATCTCCCAAGTCAATCATCATTGAATCCATGCAGATCCTCCCGGCAATCGGGAAACGCTTTCCCCGGTAGAGGACCTCTCCTTTCCCGGACAGGTGAAAAGGATAGCCCTGAGCATACCCGACGGGGAGGACAGCGATGGTCGTGGGACGAGAGGTGATAAACTCCCGGCCGTACCCGACCGACTCGCCAGGAGCGAGCCGCTTCAAAAAGACAATCCGTGTCTTTAGGGAGAGGGCGGGTTCCAATTCGATTTCTCCTTCAAACGAAGGGGCGGGATAAATCCCGTACAAAGCGATTCCGGGCCGAACCAAATTGAGCCACGTCGACTTCAGCCGAAGGGCGCCCGCGCTATTGGCGGCATGCCGGAAGGGAAATGAAATCCCAATCCTTCTCAGGTTCTGAATCAATTTTTCGAAATCCGCAAGCTGTTTCTCTCCGAAAGGCTCGGGATATCGTTCCGCTTGAGGAAAATGGGTATAAATTCCGTCGAACTTGAGCCCGGGAAGCGTGACCATCTTCTCAATCTCTGAGAGAGCCGTCGAGTAAGGGATCCCCAGGCGACCCATCCCCGTGTCCACCTTCACATGAACCGAGGCCGTTTTCTGGAGTCCAACGCTCACCTCGGAAATGGCTTTGGCTTCCTCGAGGCTTGAGACGGTCAAAACGAGATTCATCTGCAAGGCGAGAGGCGCCTCGTCTGGGAAAATCCGGCCGAAGAGAAAAAGAGGACTTGTAATCCCCTGTTCTCTTAGGAGGGAGGCTTCTTTCAGAGACCCGATTCCGAGAAAATCGACCTTTCCTTGAAGCGCCCTCGAAACGGGAACGAGGCCGTGACCATAAGCGTTTGCCTTGACCACCGCCATAAAGCGGGTGAAAGGCCGTACCTTCCGGCGGAGTCTCGCAAGATTCCTCAGGATTCGGTCGAGGTCAACTTCCATCCAGGTCCCCTTTCGAAGACGAGAAACCTGAGTTTGGGTCGAAACCGTTTCAATGGCCATGGCTCAAGAATGCCTTTCTCTTTTCTTCGGCCTCTGAGCTCCGGAAGTAAAGGGGGACAAAATCCTGAGGGCCTTTGAGGAGGGAAAGTCGCTCGTCCTTGGCCTGAAACCACTTCACCAAGGTTGCTGCGGAAGGAAACGAGGCCGCTTCGGGCAGGAAATGAATCCGGTTTCCGAATGTTTCCGCGAGTTCCCTGCGATACCGAATGAGGACATCCCCCACGAGATGAGTCCCTTCCCGGACTCGAGCTCGCAATCCGGACAGCGAAAGGAGTTCCAGTTCTCCTTCCGCGACCCCCTTCCCTTGAGAAAATCGATAAAAACGACTGTAGACGGCCTCGCGACGGGCATCGACCACCACTCCGAGACGCGCCCCTTCAGGCAATTCAATTTTCGATGTCATGATATCCAAACTGAGCGCCCCATAGCAAGGCCTTTTCCGAAGGGCCATAAAACCCTTCAAGAGGCTGAAGCCGATTCGAAGCCCCGTAAAAGAACCGGGGCCTCGGTCGATGGCGAAGGCGTCGACATCATCGAGACGGAGCTTTTCCCTCTGAAGCAGCCGGTCAATAAGGGGGATTAAATTTTCCGAATGTTGAAGAGGGCCGCGGGAACAAAGTTCCTTCACCTTTCCTTCGCCCGTTCCCAGCGCCACACCCAGGACGGCAGAAGAGGTCTCAAGCGCTAAAACGGTTTTCACGGGGGGAGGACTTAAGGGGGGTGGAAATTCGGATTTGGCGGGAAGTGGGGCCTGTAATTTTCAATTCAATCCAGAGGGCGTCTTGAGGAATCCGCGTAGGGGCTCGGTCGGCCCATTCGATGAGAGAGATCGCTTTTCGGTTCGCGAGAAATTCTTCAAAGCCAAGAGTCTCCAGTTCCTTCTCCTGTTCGAGACGATAGAGGTCAAAGTGATAAATGGGGATCCTCCCTTGGTAAATGTGAAGAAGGACAAAGGTGGGACTTTTCACCTCGTCGGAATCTTTCACGCCCAGCCCCCGACACAGTCCTTTAATAAAAAGGGTCTTCCCGCTCGCGATCTCACCCACCAACGCGACCACGCTGCCGGGGGGGAGCCCCCTCGCCAGTCGTTCGGCTGCGCGAAGAGTCTCTTTCTCAGAGGAGGTCCGAAAATCTGATTTCATGACCCTGCGGTAAGGACTCGCAAATTTCTGTCGTAGGGAGGGTAGATAATTCCTTTTTCCGTAATGAAAGCCGAAATCAACTCGTGGGGAGTGACGTCAAAGGCGGGATTCTCGACACGGACGCCCGCCGGAGCAGTTCTTCTACCGAAGCCCTCGGTCACTTCTTCGGGCCTGCGGGTCTCAATCGGAATTCCCTCTCCGGAGGGAATCGAAGGGTCAAAGGTTGAACGGGGAGCGGCCACATAGAAAGGAATCCGGTGGGCCTGGGCCCACAAAGCGATGCCGTAGGTTCCGATTTTATTCGCTGTATCGCCATTGGCGGCAATCCGGTCCGCCCCCACCACGGCCTTCTGGATCTTTCCCTGACGCATCAGACCGGCGACGGCAGATTCACAGATTAAGGTGCAGGGAATCTTGGATTTCGCGAGTTCCCAGGCGGTTAATCGAGCCCCTTGAAGCAGGGGACGCGTCTCTGTGGCATAAACCTTAAAGTGCTTTCCCTTCTCCTGGAGCGTGTAAAAAACGGCGAGGGCCGTCCCGAACCCCGAGGTGGCGAGGCCGCCGGCGTTACAGTGGGTCAAAACCGAATCCCCTTCCTCAAAAAGGCTCACCCCGTGCCGGCCAATCAAGCGGCAAAGCTGGTCATCTTCCCTTCGAATCGCCTCCGCCTCCTCGAGAACCAAGGCCTTCAACTCTTCAACCGAAAGAGCCTTTTGGGAGGCAACTTTTTTTTCAATCCGTTCAACGGCCCAAGGCAAATTCACCGCCGTGGGCCGGGCTCGCTTGAGAATGCGCCCCTTTTCTTCCAACACTCTGAGAAAATCTTCCCGGGACCCCCGGAAATCCCGAATCCCCAGATAGAGGCCGTAAGCGCCGGCAATCCCGAGGGCGGGGGCGCCTCGAATGACCATTTCCCGAATCGCCTGAGCGACCTCCTCCGCGGTTTTGCATTCGAGCCACTTTTCCTCCTGGGGAAGTCTCCTTTGGTCAAGGAGTTTCAGTTGGTCCTTCGAAAAAGAAAGGGGGGGAAAGGCCATCCTCAAGGTCCTCAAAAATGAATCGACGGAACCCCGAGCCTTTGGCAGAAGAAATCGATGCTCGGAAGAAGAATCCCGTAAAGAATCCCACTAAAGTAAAGAGCCAAAACAATGAGAAAACCAAAAGGCTCCAGACGAACATAAGGGCGCGCCAGAGAAGAAGGAAGAAGCCCCGTCAAAATCCGCGAGCCGTCGAGCGGAGGAATCGGAATCAGATTAAAAACGGCGATGCCGACGTTAAAATAAATCGCATAAAGAAGGAGCGAGTTCGGGAACCCTTTAAAAAGGAAAGCCAGAAGCGCCGCCAATCCAAAATTGGCCGCCGGCCCGGCCAGGGCCACCCAAATCATGTCCCGTTTGGGGTTTCTGAGATTTGCGAAATTCACAGGGACGGGGCGTGCCATCCCAATCGCAAACTGGCCTCGGGTGGAAAGAAAGAGGAGGAGAGGAAGAAGAACCGTCCAGAAAGGGTCGATATGTCTTAAGGGATTGAGAGAAAGCCGTCCTGCGTGACGGGCCGTTGGGTCTCCCAGGCGGTTGGCGAGAAGGCCGTGACAATATTCATGAAGGGTGACCGTCACGAGAAAAATAAAAACCCCAAAAGCGAGAGTGGCAAAATCTGTCAAGTTCCTACGAGGACCTCTTTAGCCAAGAAAAAGTAAGCGATGAAGATTGAATTGTGGACGATGTGGAGCGCAATGGAAGGAACGAGCGTCCCCCGCTTTTCGTAAAGGTAACCCAAAACCAGACCCAACACGAAAATCGGCCAGAAGGCAAAAACATTCTGGTGGATGGCGCCGAAAAAAGAGGCGCTCACGACGAGGGCCCAGCCGCTCCCCCACCGTTTCTTGAAGGCCGGGTAACAAAAGCCTCGAAAGAAAATCTCCTCCAAAAAGGGGCCGGCCACACAGGCCAAGAAAATGGAATAGGCCACCAGCCCGGGGGACCGTTCCTCCTCCAGAAAAACCTCCACCAGGGGATGGGGAGGCGGCTCATAGGCGAAAAGTTGGGCGAGGACCACCAGGGCCGCGAGCACCAGGGTAAAAAGGGGAAGAACGGCCAAATACCCCGCCAGGCCGACACCGAGATCTTTCCACAAACTCACTCCCCGAAACCCCAGGTCCTGCCAGTCACCCCCTAAACGGTGAATGAAATA
>CAZMFE010000044.1:0-9157 GCA_964565495.1 uncultured bacterium | reverse complement strand
TCTCAGGGAGGCCTTTGAGGAGGGGAGGGTTTTCATTTTGAAGGGGATCGGTACCGCGGATATTGATTCCTTGTTTGCCACCGACCCCGTTCAAATTGCCGATCAACTCTCCGGTCCGCTCCCCTCCCTTGGATCTGTCAGCCGCGAAAAGATGACCGGCCTCCTCGCCAATGAGAAAGTGAAAACTCGATTGCGAGACGAGTTCTACTTCATTCAACAAGTCCTCCAGAAGATCGACGATCCCACGATCAACGCCCGTGACATCGGACTCATTTTAGAAAACCCAGGCCAACCTTCTCCTTTTGCAGCGTATGAAAGCCCGATTGACATCCGTACCAAAGGCAAGCTTCTCTCAAGTCGAGAGAATACAGTTTTTATGGGAGCTCATTTGGTTGATTTTATCCGTGAATACGAAGCCCTCCGAGGCCGTTTCATGATGCTTCTTAGGGAGGAACACCGTCGACTGCGGGGACTTCCAAAAATCTTGACTTCAGAAGAAGCCGAACTGGAGGAGAAATTATTGGATTTACTGGCTCGATGGCGTTTTTACACCAGCGTCTTTATTCTTCGCACGGGAGGTACGATTGAAATGCAAGGGGCTGTGGGGCGCGGCGTATCCGGCGCGGTCGCTCAAATGCTTGAGACCGCAGCTGCTCAAGTGGGAGGAACTTATCAAGTCATCAACAAAGACAGCAGCAACATCATTCCTTATGATTGGCAGCGAATTGTTCACAGAGTATCGGATGTGATCCGTTTGAAAAATCAGGCAGGAGAAGAGCTTACCCGCAATGGATTCGCCCTTGAGCGGGCAGGCGGCATTGTCATTACCCACGGAACCGATACCATGGATGAAACGGCGACCATGTTGGCCCTCAGGATGGCTCCGGTGATTAACTTTCCCATCGTGATTACAGGAGCTCATTCCCCTCCCGATGTCCAAGGCTCGGATGCAGAATCCAATTTCGCCAAATCCATCACCGCGGCTTTATCTCAAGAGCTTCTGGCCCATGTTTATGTCTTGGAAGGAAGCCGATTGGTTCCGGAAGAACAAATCGAAAAGGTACGAACCTCTCCTCCTAGTTTCGATCAACCCTACATCGAGACGGCTCGGGATGTCGCTGCCATCATTCGGGATGATGGAACGATGGAGATCAATCCCTATTACAGCGCGCCTCATTACAGCGTGAAGTTCCTCTTCCCGGAGTCGTTTCGGGAAGAGGATTTCGGCTATGTGGAGGATCTTGTTGCAGATGTCAATACTCCTCTGAAGGTCTTCGAAGACACCCGCGACCGACTTTTGGCCATCCAGAGGAGTCCCGGAAAAACTCGGCGAGCAGGACTTGTGATTCGCGGGAATTTTTCAGAACATCCTTCCTTGAAAGAGATCGGCACCATCCTTCAGGAGCTCGCGAAAGAGAAAATTCCCGTTTGGATCGGTTCGAAGGAAGTCGATGAGGCTTTGAAAGGAACGGGGGTCCAGCTATTCCGGCAGGATCTGCGTTATCAGAAGGCGCGGACCATGTTGAGCGCTTTTTTGGGCATGGGATGGTCGATGGAAAGGATCAATGCCACGATTCATCGATACGCCTTGATTTGGCACTCGCCTTGGATTGCTTATGAAACTTATCCTCCCAATAATTATTTGAAAGGAACAGAAGTCGTCATTGTTTTTCCGGGAATCCAGCTCGAGGTGTATCAGGATGCCGTCAAGCGGTTGCTTTCAAGCTCTCAAAGAAGACGAAAGCTGATTATTTATGCATTCGGCGATGGGAATATCCCTCTCCTCAATGACAGAATCCAAAACATTCTGAAAAGACACCTCGAAGGCCATTATCCCGAACTTTCCAGAATTTACGAAACGGAATCAAGTAAAGCGTACCCCTCACAGACAAAGCAGGAGATTTCGCTTGTCTGGAATCAAGGGAGGTTGATGCAACGGGTGTTTGAACAGGCATCTCCTGAAGTCGTTGAAGATTTCCTTAAGCCCTATGAACTTGTTTCGCCTGAGTCCATCGTCAATCAAATGGTCGAAGTCGCAGCCTTCAGAAGCGGAGGAGAAAGCACAAAATTATTTTCCGAGTTACAGGCCTTAGTGCAAAAGGAGTTTGGCCTTATTGAAGGACGATTGCCCAAACCCATGACTGATTACACCGATTTCGAGTCGTTACAACAAGACTCAGCAAAGGCCTTAAAAGAAATGCCGCTTCCCGATTTGGTGAAGGTGCTCAAACGGCTCAGTGCTTTGTGGATCATCACGGATGATAACGCCGTTGCGAAACGGGAGGCGAAGATTGCGGAGCTTAAGAGAGAAAACCGGTGGGAGGTTGTCAAAAAATCCCGCCAAAGCGGCCAGGAACAGCAGAAAAAACGTGTCCCCCTTCGCAAGCAGACAAAAAATCCTGACATTTTGAGTCAATTAATGATCCGGGAGGCACTCTCCATGGCGCATCCGGTCCTGAATGACCTTGCTTATGCCGTGAGTCGCGGCATCCAGGTCCATGTCAAAACAAAGGTCGTGCTCGCTAATTCGGATATCACCTATTATGAATTGGGTCATATGTTGCTGGCGGTGGGGGCCCAAAGCGATGTGGTGGAACCATGGAACCAACTTCCTTTGATCCGAAAAGATGCCCAATTGTCAGAGATTCCTTCCGCTCCCCGCGCCGAGGTGCGGGGTGATGAAGAAAATCGGAATGCAAGAACGCTGGAATTGATCAAACAGATAAAAGAAAAAGACGATCACCTCGCCATGGAGGAGTTACTTCGTCTAAACAAAGGACTCATTTTGGCTTATGCCGACAAGGCCCATCATTACTATCATAAAATTCTCAATATCCCCGTTTCTTTTGATGAGTTGGTTGACGCGGCAGAGGCGGGGATTCGCGAAGCAGCTTCCCGTTTTGAATTTGGACGGAGCGAAAAACCGTCCACCTTTCTGGTTTATTACATCCGAAGCCATACCCACGCCGCTGCATTGGGAGCTTCCGAGTTTCTCTTGCCCCGTCGCTATATGAGTCGGATGTGGTTATTGAATTCCTATGACCAAGCCCTCAAGGCCCTCCGGGAAAGTAGCTTAAATCCTTCGCCCGGAGACGTCGCCGCCAAAATGAAAGAAGCCCTCCGGGACCGGCTCAGGGAGATTAAGGACCAGATTTCAGGACGGCAGGGGAGGGAGAGAGAAGCGGTGCGCAGGGAACGGCGCAAGCTCGACCGCAGGCTGAAATTCCTCCATGGGATTGATCCGGAATCTTTGGCCGCGGCTTACGAAATCCTTCACAAGGCGGTCTACCGCGACAGTTACGACGCGGACCCAGAGGAGAAGGGAGCCTTTAGCAGTCTCCTGGCCGATAGAAATTCCGCCTCGAATCCTTTAGAGCATTTGGAGTTTCAAGATTTTCTTGAAGCCTTTCAGAATATTTTGACTCCGCTTGAATTCCGAATCCTCACGCTTCGCTTACAAGAGTACCAAGATTCGAAAGGGGGGGGATCGAGAAATGCCACCCAAAAGGTAGACCGGGAGAAAGAGACAAGGGATATTGCCAGACAGCTCAAGTTAAGATCCGCCCGGGTTGAGAAAATAGAGGCGAAAGCCAGGCAGAAAGTGGCACGAGCCCTGACAGGAAAGATCAACGGCTTGAATTTTAATGGGCCGGAGATCCACGATCCCGAGCTCAGAACCCAACTTTTATTGGAGGGAGAAACGGCGGAAGAGAGAATTGCCGGAATTGGCGCATCGATTGACTTCCTGTTGTCTTCCTTCGGGAAAGGGAAAGGGATATTCAGTGTTGAAAAGGGGAGGCGCCGATTGATAAGCGAATACTTGGACGATCTGAAACAGGAGGATCCGGCAGGCTACCACGAATATTGGAAGAGACTGACCAAAATAGAGAGGAGGGTGTTGAAGGTGTCGATGGCTCATCCTCTTCTTGGGCTCAAGGAAATCGGTCTCCACATAGGTTATACAAAGGAAAGAGCGCGCCAAGGTTTATCTTCTGCCTTTGGAATGGCCGTTCTCTTGGCGGTCATACGCCAAAAAGGACCTCGTAGCCCGGCAGCCTTCCTTTGGCGGGCCATGGTTGAGACTGGGATTCCCTTAAAGGTATGGATCAGCACCCTGCGTGACTCGGGGATCAAGAATCTTACCTCCCCGCGAATGAAGGAGTTTGTGGATCGCTACCTGATCAAAGAGAACCTCCGCGCCGAGATACGCTCGTCCAAGCTTGAGAGCCGTTGGGTGACGGTGCAAGGCCGGGGCCCCTTTCTCGCGATGCATTCGGCCCTTGCCGAGCGATGGCTGGCGGTACTGGAAGCGAAGTTTCGCGAAAGACCTCGCGGGGTGCTGCGCGGCTCCCTCCTTTTTATCTATCCCGGTGATCAGCATTCGCCGCTCTATTTTTCGTTCGAATTTGATCCGCTCAAAAAGGAATTGAAATATATTCTGCGCGATCCGAAGGACAAAAGGCCCTTAGGGCCTGAGATTGTGATTCCGCTTGGTCCCGATCCGATCCGAATCCCTTTCTACAAAAGGAATCCCGACGATTCCCCTGGGGAGCCTTTGGGTTCGGTTCCTCCGGTGCTCTTCCCCCGCTTGAACCCCGATTTGGATTTCAATGACATTCGAGGGTGGGGCTCAGGTTTGCTGCGGGAAATCCTCGGAATTTATTTGGTCAGTGCTTTGATGCCCGAGCAGGACCCTGAATCCGACGGAGGGGATCTCTACTTTCTGGGTATTGACAACGCTTCCCACGCTGCCGGGTGGCACCGCCGTGCTTTCGCGTATCAGGCGATGGGGGGCGGGGATTCCCGCTATCTGGGGCTGCATCAGAGCCGGCGGCTTGGCGATTTTGCGTTGATTCGGCGAATCAATGATCAGGATGAGGTGAGGGCGGTGGGGGAATTCGGCCTGCATTCGGAAACAAAACTTTATGAGAAATGGCGCGACACCCTGCAGGCATTTCAAAAAAAGGGCGCGGCGCTTGGCCGTCGGTTCCGTTTTTACCTCACCCAGATCATCCCTCCTCGGTTTGTCCGCGTGGCCCGATCCCATCGCCAGATGCGGGAATGGCTCGTCCGTAAAATCTTTGCCGACTTCCCGGAGATCGAAGAGATCGACATTGTGGAATTCAAGGGAAACGTCGCCGAGCATTTCAATCGGGACGCCCCCCACTCGATTTCCAGTTCCAGAGTCGACCCGACATTGAACGAAACGCTCCGACGCCGAATCCACTCTCAAGGTTTGAATCCTTTTCTTGATGCCCTGGAGGCAACTTTATCCGCTCCCCGCGCCGAGGTGCGGGGAGGCGATGAGAAAGCGCCTCAAGTGAGTGAAGAGGAAATTATCAAGACGCTGATCACATTGGTTAAAGCGGAGCCGGACAGTCGTGAGGAAGTTGAGATGCGGCGAAGGCTGACTCACTGGGCAGGCATTTCCGAAAACCGGCCCGTCTTTAAAACGCTCAGCTACAAAATGATTTCCGAGGATCCCGCAGTAAAAGAAAAATTGGGACAGGCCTGGCCTGAGGCGATGGGCATTTTGAGCACTCTTCCACGTGCCGAGATGCGGACTGTGCTTAAAGATCAATTGGCGGAGGAAGCACGGAAGAAACAGGAAGAAATCCTGAACGCCAATCCCGGTGAAGTGATGATCCGGATTTTCCTAAACGGCGAACTTTCTGATGACGTTGTTGCCGAAACGCGTTATCAGAACGGGAATTATCTGGACAGTGAAAAAGACCCGATCGGAAAATTAATGGAAGCCGCCATGAATCTCACCGATCCTTATGGCGGAAAACTTCCCTTTGATGTGGAAATAAAAAACGGAACCGATATCCATGTCACCAGCCGCGCCGAGGTGCGGGCGAAGCTGGTGGAAAAATTCAAGAGCCGGGACGGGCTGGAAGAGGCATTGGGCAAAGTGCTGAGTGCCCAGAAGATTAACGTCAACGCCTTCCTGCATAATCTGGAGACGACGCTGGAAGCGCCGATCCAGGGAGGGGCCGTGACCTGGAGAGAAGAAAATAGCCGCCCTCTTTTGATCTTACCCATCTTCCGCCGGCTGCATTCAAAAGAACCCGAGCATAACGGTGGGCTCAAAATCATCAATCTCGATACCCACAAAATGCTGGGGGGTGAAATTCCGTTTACCCGGGACGACGAATTCGAGACCCAGGGACCGTTTCTGGGCGTCTTTGACAAGCACCGGACCTTGCGGCTCTATTATTTGGCGGAGAAGGAGATTGTGGAAATCACGAAAGAGGTCAGCCGTGAAAGAATCAGCAACGCGGACTCGTTTGAAATCAAAAATGGTTTTTTGCTTATCCATTTCCTTCAAGTAAAACAAAGTATCAGCTTTACCTTAAAGCCGTGGATGCGGACGGCTTCCGAATTAGAGACAGTTAGAACGGCTCCCCGTAAACGAGATAAACCACCCGCTCCAAAACCTATTAATATCCCTAGCGAAGTCTCTGAGGCAGCGCGGAAAGAGATCGCGAAAGCGCCTTTGGAGCTCCAGCCTGCAGCAACTGATCTTTATCTTCTTTTAAAACCGCACGGCGCCAGGGTCGTCTTCCGCGACGAGCCGAGGGACGATGGACAGCACAAGAAGATGCTGGATGTCGAAATCGAGCGTCCGGAGGGAACCTTCGGCTTTCGGATCTCCAAGATAATCAATCATCTAGGCGTGGAAGGCAATGTGGCTTACGCCGTTCTCAGCGAAAACAGCGCTTCGAATTCTCATGCCGGTGGCCCCCTTCCAAGACCTTACGGCCCCACCACCGTGCCGGAAAAGCTCCGTTCTTTCGCGCGAGAAGTCCTTTATGGACCCTCCAAAGGCGCTCCGCCATGGTGGGAAAGAATCCGACTTTCCCTTCCCCGCGCCGAGGTGCGGAGTCCTTTACCCGGCAAACTTCGCCGGCTCATTAACGAACTGATTGAAGAAAGAAAAAGAATCTATCGAGAAGCTCACAGCTCATGGGCGCCGGGAATGGGCGAGTCCAGAGATGTGACGGGTTTGGGTTCGGCGCGAGTTCCTGAAAATCATCCTCTCTATCAGTGGGTTCAAAAGGTGGGGGCCGCTGTAGCCCAAGGGGGTTTTCATGTGAGGGATGGCGCCGCCGATGTGGGCCTCATGAACGCATTTTTCGAGGGCCACAATCAGGTGAAAAGTGGGAAACGGCGCCGGGGGATTCGCATGCATCTTCTTTTTGAACAGGGGGTCAGTCCTTATGCGGATCTGGTCGAATCTTTCCGGCACTTTGCGACAAGAAAGCTGGCCCTGTTTGAATATATTCTCACGGCTCTCTTTTTCCCCGGCGGTTTCGGCACCATGGACGAATTTTTTGAGGCGATGAACTGGGATTTGCCTTTGCTTCTTTTGGAACCGAGAGGAGAGAAATATTGGGAGACAATCACCTCTGCTTTTAATACGAGCTGGAAAAACGGAGGTTTTAAAAGTCGAATCCCCGAATCAAGGATCGTCCACGACATCCGAACCGCCCTCCGGCTGATCCGAAGACAGAAGGAGCTTGAAGCCGGGGTTCCCTATCAGATTACCCGAGACAAGCTAAAACGAGCCAATCAAGAGCTCGCCTCCGGCATCGAAGAATTATATTCCTCTCACCCTCCGTTGTTTGCCAGGGCCCCTTCGGATAAAGACATCGTGGTCTTCGTAGGAGAACCTCTGGAGGAGACCCAGCTTGACCGCGCGGAGGCTTTGGCCAAAGAGCTGGATCTTGAGGGAAAGACGATCAGAGTCGTGAGCCGCGGGCCTCTTTTGCAACGTTTCTACGAATCCTATCTTCACGACGGCTGGCGTTCGATCCCGGAGGTGATCGTGCACATTCCCGACAAAGATCAACCCACCCATGCGGAATATGCCTTTAAGAAGTTTGGTCTGGGACTGTTTCTGGGGGATGCCCTGAATCACAAGGTGCTTCTTGGATTGGGGGCGGATCAATTCATCGTCTTTCCCGGTGAAAAAGAAACGATGAACATTCTTTTTGACGAGCTCCAACTAAAGCAGATTCGGATTCAGGAGGGGAGGGAGGGCGAGGCACCGCTCCTTCTCTTTGGCCGCGAGTTTTGGGAGCCGTCTCAAAAGGCCATGGTCCAGGCGATGCTTTATCGTGACGACGGCCTTTCCTTCATTGGGAAACACGACCCCGCTTTAATCCAGGTCGTCGACAGCGTCAAGGAGACGTTAAGGAAAATTGAGAAGTGGAATCCCCGCGCCGAGGTAAGGGGCTTCAGTCGATGGGTGAAGCAGAGGGTTCTCGAGCTTATTCCGAAAGAGCTCTTTCAGCATCTGAAAGAGGCGGGATATTCGAGAGAAAAACTCATCGTCAAGAAAGAGGGAGGGAAACTTCTTGCCACACTGGTTGGAAAGGCGGAGGCTGGAAAGGCGGAAGTCTTCGCTCGTTTCGAACTGGAGGAGACCGGCGAAGACCGCCTCCTCGTGAATCACCGATGGGGGAGGGATTGGCTTTGGGATGTCGAAGTCGAGTTCTTGAAAAATTTGAAGCGTTTTGCAAGGGGGCTTGGCTTTCAAACGGTTGAGGTCCAAAACTCCCAGCTTCCCGAAAGTGATTTGCGAAGTCTGGGTTTTGAATTTGCCGGCGATGAATCGTGGCCCCCCACGTGGATTCTCTCCTTGGAAGGGATCCCCTCCTGGGGTCAGGAAGCGCCGACGAATCTAGAGATTCAATCGGCGCAAGTGGAGATTGAAGGCTCTTTGGGGGCGATTCGTCTTCTGATGATGAAGGAGCATCCGTGGCAATTTTTCAATGTCACCGATCAAGGGGAAGGGGCCGCTCAGGAGATTGGGGAAGCCTTTGAGAGGATCGAGGAATTCCTCGAGAAGCCGGCAGAGCCGCCGACGACGCTAGCCTCAACCGGTGTGTATTGGTTCGCAAAAGAAAGCCTCAATCTTCTTGACAGATATCTGCGCGAAGGTCATAATTCGGATCGCCCGGGCGATTATGTCCGCTGGCTAGTGGAAGTGGATCAGGTTTTTGCCTATCCTTTTGAGGGGAAATGGTACGACATCGGCGATGTTAGCTCCTACCGCCAGGCCGATCAGCTCATTCAACAAATGAAGCACCAATCCAAACGCTGAGGAAGGGTTCAATGAAGAGCCGCGAGAAACATCTTTTTACCTCCG
>CAZMFE010000043.1:0-9283 GCA_964565495.1 uncultured bacterium | reverse complement strand
TTAGGACGGTTCGAAAAAGAGGGAATCTTTGTTTCGGAAAAAGAAGGCCTCCAGAAATATTTTTCCCTCCGTAAAAGTTATCCCCTCTACGCAGAACTCAAGTCCATCGTCCAAAAAACCCTCAGGGGCCGCGGGGGAGAGAGGGGGGCGCGAGGGGCCGCCGTTTATATTGTCGCGGGTCCCAAGGGGGCGGGAAAGACAACTTTTGCTCGAGAATTCCTGCCGGAATATGTTCAATGCAGACAGTTTGTGAATGCCGACCTCATCGCGGGGGGGCTTTCACCTTTTTCCCCGGAGGCATTGGCGATCCAGGCCGGAAAACTCCTGCTTGGCCAAATTCGGAATTTGGCGGGGAAGGGGATCGATTTTGGATTTGAAACGACTTTGGCAGGAAAAGTTTATCAGAAATTATTTCCTGATTTAAGAAGCAAAGGATACGTGCTGCGTCTCTTCTTTCTCTGGATCCCCAGTGTTCAACTGGCCCTCTCCAGGATCCAGGACCGTGTCAGGCGGGGAGGGCATTCGATCCCGGAGCCGGTTGTGGAGCGGAGATTTGAAAGAGGAATCCAAAACCTTTTTAAAATTTATCGACCCCTTGTTGATTCTTGGGCCCTCTTTGATAACTCGGGGTCTTTTCCTCATGTGGTGGCCTCAGAAGATTCCAGGGGTTTGAAAGTGATCGACAGTGAATTATTTGATCGGATTAAAAAACAGGCGGGGGTAAAAATCCTATGAAGAAACGCAGGGTTCCGCAAGACGCGCTGGAACTCGCCTATATGGCGGAGGAGGCATTGAGACTGGCCGTCTATGAGGCAATCAAAGATCATGAGCGAACGGGCGATCCTGTGGTGATTTGGAAAAACGGGAGAGTGGTCCACCTCGCGGCGAGGAAACTCAAGCTTCGCAGGCCCCGCCTCAGATATCTCCGGCGCAAAGTCTAGGGAAATCGGCATAACTTGTTAACCGAGCTTCAGTTGCATCGCATTATCTCTCCTGGAGAGTGATAAATCTAGTTTCAATAGGGCGTGTTCCCGGCGCGGACCTTTTTCTTTTGCATCCCGGCTTGGGGGGCCGAAAATAAGGGTGAGCTTAGGAAGTCTCAGGGTGTTCAGGAGGTAACCACATGCCGAAGGCGAGAGGGGAGCGGTCCCGGGGAAGAACGATCACGAAGGAGAAAGCGGAGCGGGCAGCGCTCGCTGGCGTTCCGTCAGTCGAAGGGACTTCGCCGCTGCCTCGGATACGCGAAAAACAGGGGATGAGCCAGCGGGTATTGGCGGAGAAATGTGGTATTTCAAGGGGGCGTCTGCGCCGGCTGGAAGGAAAAGAATTCGATCACATCACCTATGCGGAACTGAGGCGGATTTCTGAGACGCTCGGGGTCGAAACCGGTGAGATTTTTTTTGGGAGTGGAGCGACCTATGACTTTTATCTGGGGAGGAAGGGCCAAAGCGCCCTTCAATGGGATGTTCCGAGCGTGGGCTATAGAGTCATTTCTTTTGTCCCTGTGCAGAAGAATCTTTTTGTGGGGAAACTCTTCGTGAGTGCGAAAAAAAGGCTCTCGTCGGCGCACACCCCAAGGGCAGGGACGATTTTTCTTCAGATGCTTTTGGGGAAATTCAGGATTCAGATGGCGGGTGAGAGTTACGAGATTGAAGAGGGAGACCACCTTCTCTTTCGAGGGAGTGTTCCCTACACGATCGAAAATCCGCTCCTGCGGGATTCCGAGGCCCTTCTTTTGACCCTGCCCGCCTTCAAGAGCTGACTCTTTGCCGGTTGTAAAAAGGGGAAGGATCGGGTAAAGTTATCTTTTGAAAAAAGAGGGAAATCTTTTATGGCGAGAGGAGGCAAATTCTACGGGCGCTGGGGGAGAAGGTGGGAGCCCAGGTGAGACGAAGGGAGATCCGCGAAGAACTCACGCTTGGACCGACGATTCGCCGCCTTCGGGAAAGGGCGGGACTCACCGGGGCGGAGCTCTCGCGAAGAAGCGGCGGCATCGACCCCCGGACCCTCAGCGCGATCGAAAGGGGGAGGATCCGCAACCCCTCTCTGGAGAGGCTCCAGCGGATTGCAAGGGGGCTCGGTTGTTTGGTGAGTGACCTTTTCACGGGAGCGGAAATGGACTTGGACCGGAATTATCACCATGGCAATCCCCGGGGGGTCTTCCAGATGGAGTTTCCGAAGTGGGGGCTCAAGGTCGTCTCAGCCACACCGCCCATCCCAGAGTTTTTCTGCGGAAAATTGATTTTGGCCCCCCAGCGGAAAGTGACCGGAGAACTATTAAGCCGGCCGAGTCCTTTGTTCCTTGAGGTCGTCATTGGCCGGATCGAGGTCGAGGTGGAAAAGGAATCGCTCACCTTGAGCGAAGGAGAGAATCTTTTCTTTAACGGGAGGCTTGCCCACTCCTTTCGCAACCTCCTCAGCCGGGAATCGACCTTGTGGCTCGTGACCGCCCCCTCCTTTTTTCATTCGTAAAGTCCAGTGTTTCGAGGTCGATAAACTCATAAGGTGTGTAACCTAAAAAAGGATAAGGGCTTGTGAGAGGGGGGAGGCTTTTGGTCTTTTTTCTCATTCTGCTTTTTGCGTCGATCTTGTTCCCTCCCTTGGGTTTTTCGGAGCCTGCCTCCGCTCCTAAAAGTTCTTCTGAGACAAAAGTTTCCATCCCGGTGGGTGAGGAGGTCAAGATCCTGCGGAGGGAGCGGAGAAATAAGATGCCTTATCTCGATAAGGGTTTTGTGAAGGAAACGATTCATAAGAAATCGATTCAATGGAAAGCCGAGTTTGAGCAAAAGGAGGACAAGACTCTGAACGACCTGATAGAGCGGGCCCTTGCGATCTACACCCCGGCGAAAGCTGCCAAGCAGAGAATCTCGCTCGGCCGCAGGCGGATGCTCGTGGCCGCCCGGGAACTCCTTCCTGGCGGGGAATTCAGCTATGAATTGAAAAAAGGATCGCTCTCGGCGGATGCGTTCGGAGGGGAAAATTGGCATGTCCTTTTCCGGATCCCCGTTTTCCGAGGCGGCATTCTTTGGAATACCCTCCTTCAGGAACGGGCGCAATACCAAGCCGCGAAAAAGGAGTACGATGCGGTCGTGAGTCAAATGGAGATGGAATTGTCGAATGCCTATTTTGAATTTAATCGTGCCCGGGAGGGGCATGAAACCAGGCAGGCCCTGGCTCAAAGAACGGAGAAACAGCACCTGATTTCCAAGAAAAAGTTTGAACAGCATCTCATCTCCGAAATCGAATACCTCAATGTCGAATCGATGGCGGGCCAGCTTCAGTACGAGGTCGAGACAGCCAAGCAGGAACTGGAATTAGCGAAACTGGAACTGAGGCGTTTTCTCGGCGTGGACGACAGGGACGAGCTTGCGATCGCCCCCCTCTATGATCGGGAGCATCTTGTGGCGAGCGAAACGTTGACCGGAGGGGAGAAGCGGGAGCCCGCCCCGGCGGTACTGCTTTCGGGGAAAACTCTCGATGAACTCACCGACCTGGCCTATCAGAAGCGGCCGGAGCTTCAGGTGGAGGCAGCGAAGATGAGAGCGGCTCGGTTGGAAGAACAAATCAGCCGTGGGGCCTTTGGGCCCCGCTTCGACCTGACCTTGGAATTTGGAGAACTTGGAGAAGCCTTCATCCGTAATTCCGAGGACCCTCCTCGCCGTCAGGAGTGGCGACTGGGTTTCGAACTTTCAGGAAACGTCTTGGGAAATAAAACCAGGTATACTTTTGAGGACGACCAAAATGCGCCTTCCGTGACCCAATTTCAACAGGGCACAGGATCGCGGGTCAAACGCAAGGGGGTCACGCTCGGGTTTCTGGACGGACTGGGAGATTACGTAGAGACGAAGGAGGCGGAGGTCCAGAAACTGGAACAGGTCATTGAACTTGAGAAAAAGGAGCAGGAAGTGATTCGGGAAGTCAAAGAGGCCTATTTTGATCATCAGAAGGCGAGGATTCAGGTGGAGTCGTCTCTGAAGCGTAACCAGTATCGAGAAAGGCTCGCCCAGCTTGCCGAGGCTCGTCTCGAGAAAGCAGAGATAGAAATTTCCGAGTACCTCCAGGCCGAGCTGGATCTGGCCGAAGAGCGGGTTCGCCTCGATCGGGCCCTGGCCGACCTCTTCAAGGCACGCTCGAAACTCAATCGCGCCATCGGGATCCCGAATTTCCTCCCGATGGAGGAAAAGTATGGGCTCTGAATCGTCCTTTATCCTCCCCCCTCATCCCCCCAGCTTTCTGGAGCAGATTAAAGAAAAAATCATCGGCCTGATCAAGAGGCTGGTCGAAGCCGCAAAACTTCTTCGGCCGGCGTGGTTTTTTCTGGAGGCGAAGCTCCCCCCCAAGATCCGGCCCTGGGTCGGCGAGCACCGCTCGAAGATTGCCCTGGGTCTTGCGATCTTTCTGATTTTGGTCCTGGGGCGGCAGTGTGCGATGCTGGTGAAACCGCGCCGGGAGTCTCTGGCTGACCGGTTGGCGGGTGAAAAGGCGGCCGCCCGCGAAGAGGTCGTTCCGGTCAAGGTCTTCAAGGTGGGGCGATTCAATTATGAGGATACCCTGAATGCTCTGGGAACCCTCAAGGGAGCCCTGGAATTCAAATTGAGTTTTGAAGTGCCGGGAGTGATTAGTTCAATCAATTATCGCGAAGGGGAGCGTTACGAGGAGGGGGCCCTGTTGATCTCGCTGAGACAGGATGACATTCTTTTGCGTCTCAAGCGGGCCCAGGCGGAGATGAATAAAGCGGAGGCGGAGGCGGGGATTGGGCGGAGAAAGTATGAGGACCAAAAGAAGTTTTTCGAAATTGGGGCCATCCCTCAATCGACTCTGGACAACGCCAAACTTGAAGCGGATAAGGCGAACTATGCCCTGGAGTCGGCGCGTCTTGAGGTAAAGGCCAATGAAGTGTTGTTGGAGAAATCGAATCTCTATGCGCCTTCAAAGGGAATGATTGGGGAGCTGAATGTGGAAGAGGGAGAGACCGTTTCTCCCAATACCCTTCTTGGGTCTCATATCATGATGGAATACGTCTATGCCGAATTTGGGGTTGTGGAGCGGGACGTGAACAAGATTCAGCTCGGGCAGAAGGCCCGCGTTTTTGTCGACGCTTATCCGGATAAGACCTTTGAGGGGGTCATCGAAAACATTGCTCCCGTCGTGGCCGGAAAAAGCCGGACCGCAACGGTCCGGGTGCGGCTGGAGAACCCGGAAGGGATTCTTTTGCCGGGAATGTTTACCCGAGTCCGAATTCTTCTTTATAGCAAGAAAAATACAATCGCTGTCCCCACGGATGCCCTCCAAGGGGAGCCGGGGAAACAGTTTGTCTTCGTCGCCGACCCTCAAAAGAATGCGGCGGAGAAGAGGGCGGTCACTGTGGGCTACACGCGGCCGGATTACAGCCAAATCGATTCCGGGATTTCAGAAGGAGAGCTGATTGTTACCTCCGGTCTTGAGCAGCTTGCGGACAAAAAGAAAATAAAAATCCTGGAGACCCAAGAGGCGGAACTCTAATGGCAGAATCTCTCCCCCTCCGATAAGGTTGTTTAATGACGCTCGCTGAGTATTCGGTTCACCGCCGCGTCACGGTGGTCATGCTCACCCTGGGAGTCCTTCTTCTCGGAGGGATCGCCTTGACCCGTCTCCCCCAGGAACTCTTCCCCACCATCGCTTTTCCCCAAATCACGGTTATCACGGAATATCAGAATGCGGCTCCGGAGGAGATTGAAACCCTGGTAACGCGCCCGATCGAAGAGGCCGTGGGGTCGGTGGTCGGGCTGAAGCGGCTGGAATCGGTCTCCCAGGAGGGGCGCAGCAAGGTTCTCATTTCCTTTGACTGGGGGCAGGATATCGATTTTGCCGCTTTGGCGGTCCGCGAGAAAATCGATCTGGTCAAAGAAAGGCTTCCGCGGGAGTCGGGCGATCCCGTGGTGCTGAAGTTTGACCCTTTGGCCCGGCCGATCCTGATCCTGTCAGTCACGGGAGAACCCAAACCGGTTCAGCTAAAGGCACAGACAGAAAGAATCCTCAAGGATAACCTCGAAAAAGTCGAGGGGGTGGCTTCGGTGACGATTTCCGGCGGCGCAGATCGGGAGATTCTGGTGGACGTGGATCAGGCCAGGTTGCAGGCGAGCGAGCTCTCCATCCTCGAATTGGTCAACTCCCTGGAGCGGTCGAACGTCTCTTACCCGGCGGGGGGCATTAAAAAAGGACTTTATGAATATCTGATCCGGACGGTGGGAGAATTTCGCTCGGTGAGGGATGTCGCTTACGCGGTGGTGGGGGCCGAATCGGTCCAGGAGATCCGGGCGGAACAACGCCCGGAATTTGTCGAAAGGGGGGCGAGGGAGCCGCGAAAGACGATCGATCTCCTCCGGGAAGAACTCGAGCGGAGGACAGAGCGAAAAAGGCTTGTTTTGGTGAAGGATATTGCAGAGGTCAAAGATACCTTCTCTGAGAAAACAAGCGTTTCCCGCTACAAAGGCACCGAAAACATTTCCCTTTCGATCCAAAAGCAGGCCGGAGCGAACACGATCCAGGTGGTGGATCGCGTAAAAAAGACACTCGGCTCCCTTCAAGAGGAGTTATCGATCCGGAAGATTCGGGCTGAAATTATTTATGATCACTCCCTCTTTATCCGTAATTCGCTGAGGGGGCTTTTGAATGAAGGCCTGCAGGGAGGCGGGCTGGCTTTTGGCGTCCTTTTCTTTTTTCTCAGGACGTTCTCGGCGGCCTTGATCGTCTGTCTTGCCATCCCGATCACCGTGACCGCGATTTTTTTTCTCATGCAGCTACAGGGTCTCACCCTCAATATCATGTCCATTGGGGGATTGGCGCTGGGAATCGGGATGATGACGGACCAGGCCATTGTGATCGTGGAGAATATTTACCGTTTACGGCAAATGGGGCATCGGCCCGAGGAAAGCGCGGTGAAAGGAACCAACGAGGTCTTCTGGCCCCTTTTCTCTTCCACCTTGACGAGTATCGCTGTTTTCTTTCCCCTTATTCTTTTCGTCCCGGGCGCGGCCGGGCAGCTTTTCAAAGATCTCTCCTGGACGGTGATCTACGCGCAGGGGATCTCCCTTTTGGTTTCCGTCACGGTGGTGCCGATGCTTTCAATTTATGTCGCACCCAAGCTTGCGGGATATAAAGCGATCGACTGGATCAAAGGCTTTGAGCATACGAGCCTGCGGAAAGTCCTATTCGCCGCTTTCGGAACGGCCTTGGGCGGTATTTTCTTGATGCAGTTCCTAGATAAGGAAGTGCTTCCGAAGGTGGATCAGGGCCAGTTTCTGGTGAAGATCGATATGCCGGTGGGGACACGGCTTGAAGTGACCGATGAGATTGCAACGCTTGTGGAAAATCTCTTGCTCAAGATGCCGCACGTTGAAAGTACGGCGGTGACGATCGGCTCCGCCAAGGGAAAGAAAGAAGAGGTGAAGGTCGAGACGCTGCGTCCCTCGCAGGCCATGATCCTGGTGGGGCTCGCGAAAAAGAGGCGGGCCTCTTCCGCCGTGGTCGAAGAGCTCCAAGAGCAGTTGAAAGGGTATCATTTAAAGAAAGCCCGTGTGGCAATGATCCTTCAGGAAAGCGAATTCCAGTTTGCGGGGGGAGGGGGAAGACCGATTGTGATCGAAGTCAAAGGTTACGAGTACGAAAAAGCCATCCCCCTTGCCGAACAGGTGAAAACGCGTTTGGCGAAAATCCCGGGGGTGAGCGAAATCGACGATGACTTGGGAGAGCGTTCTCCCGAGACAAAGCTCGAGATCGATAAAAAACGCGCCGCTCTTTATGGGATTTCCTCGCTGGATATTTCGCTGGCGACCAAAACGGCTCTGGACGGTGCGGTCGCGACGAGTTTCCGGGAAGCAGGGCGGGAATACGATATCCGGGTTCGATTGAGTGAAAAAGACCGGCAGAAGATTGAAAATTTGGGAGATCTCCTCCTTTATTCCGAGGTTCTGGAAGCCACGATCCCCCTTAAAGAGGTGGCGGAAATCAAACAAGGGACCGGCCCGAGCGAGATCCGAAGGGAAGACCAGCAGCGGACCGTCACTGTTTCGGCCTCCATCCAGAGAGGCTTCAGGCAGGAGAAGACCCTTAAAGAGATTCAGGCGATGTTGCGAAGCCTTATGATTCCCGAGGATTACCAGGTGGTCCTCTCGGGCCAAGCGCGGGAGGTTCGAGAGTCATTCCGGAAGGTCTATTTCGCCCTTTTCCTCTCGATCCTCCTCATTTACATGATCCTGGCCTCCCAGTTTGAGTCTCTCATTCAGCCTTTCTTCATTATGGTTACCGTCCCCCTCTCCATTATCGGAATTTCAGCCGCTTTGTTTGTGACACGGACCTCTCTCAATGTGATCTCGCTCCTCGGGATGGTGATCTTGGGAGGGATCGTGGTCAATAACGGGGTTGTTTTGATGGAGTACATTAACCAGAGGCGGGCCGAAGGGATGCCGCTCGCCCGGGCGGCTTTTGAGGCCTCCCGGGTGCGGACGCGCCCCATCTTGATGAGCGCCCTCACCAGTGCCATTGGGCTCGTTCCGATCGCTTTGGGACTGGGAGAGGGCTCCGAGCTGAGGGCCCCTTTAGCGGTGACCACGATCGGCGGACTCCTTTCGTCCACCTTTCTTTCGCTCGTTGTCCTCCCCTGTTTCTATATCTTGGGGACTCGTTGGATGGCCGAACGGATGGGAGAGGAGGTCGAGTAGTCGAGGAAAACCATGGGGCTCCCTAGTTTTTCGGTGAGGCGTCCGGTTTTGACCGGGATGGTGTTTCTGGCGCTCGTGGTGCTGGGTCTTGTTTCCGTCTTTCGATTACAGGTGGAACTCTACCAGGGAGAAAACCGGGGCATCATCAGCATCATTATCCGGGTCCGGGGAGGCCTCCCGCCGGTTGAGGTGGAACGGCTGATCACCAAGCCGGTGGAAGAAGCGGTGGCGGCCGTCTCCCATTTGAAGAGCCTCTATTCCCATTCTCGAGAGGCGGAGAGTCGGGTCACCATGGAATTTGAGCCGGGGACGGACATGAATTATGTCGCGCTTGAAATCAGAGAAAAATTTTCTCGGGTCCTCCCCAAACTTCCCTCGGAAATTGAAAAGCCGGTCATCGCAAATTTTAGCGAGGGGGATGCCGCCATTCTGGTCTTTGCCGTCACCTCAGAAACCCACCCGCCGGAGGAGGTCCGAGACTTGGTCACGAAAGAGCTGGTTACGATCTTGACCCGGATCAACGGAGTGGCGAGCGTGGAGACGTACGGAGGACGGGCGAGGAAAATTTTGGTCGAACTCGATCG
>CAZMFE010000042.1:0-9287 GCA_964565495.1 uncultured bacterium | reverse complement strand
TCTATCACGGATTTTTCTGTCAGAAACGAGCCCGGCATAGAGTCTCGCAATCGACAAATCGGCCTTTTGAATGCTCATCTGCATCAAATCCACGAGCGCCTGAAAAAAAGGCCATTTTTGATACATCTCCCGCAAGGCCGATAAGGGACTTGTTCGCTCAACCGCGGTTCCAAAACCATACCAACCGGGAAGGGTGACCCGTGACTGCATCCAACTGAAGACCCACGGAATGGCACGGAGGTCCTCGATCCGCTGACTTTCAAATCGGCGTGCGGGCCGCGAACCAATGTTGAGAGAGGAAACCTCCTCGATGGGCGTGGCGTGGTGAAAATAGGTGAGAAAATCGGGCTCTTCATAAATCAGGGCTCGATAGGCTCGGAAGGACTCGCGGGAAAGCTCTTCGATCCCTCTTTCCCACTTTCTTTCCTCCTTCGGAAGGGGACGGTGTAACCATGTCGCCGCGATCACGGCTGAGAGGACAAGCTCCAGGTTCCTCTCTGCAATAAAGGGGTTGGAATACTTGGAAGAAATGACCTCCCCTTGTTCTGTGATTTTGATCCGTCCCCCGATCGTCCCGGCAGGCTGAGCCAGGATGGCTTCATTGGTCGGTCCTCCTCCCCGTCCGATCGTGCCCCCCCGACCGTGGAAAAGCTTCTGCTTGACACCGGAGCGGCGGGAAACTTCAGTCAAACGTTTCTGAGCCTGGTAGAGACTCCAGTTGGAAGCAAGAAAACCGCCGTCCTTATTGCTGTCGGAGTAACCGAGCATGATTTCCTGTTGTTTCCCCACCGCCGCGAGATGCTTGGCATAAAGAGGGTCCCGATAAAGGGATTTCATCACACCCGGAGCTCGCTCGAGATCTCGAATCGTCTCAAAAAGAGGGACAAAGTGAAGGAAGGGATTATGAGTCTCTTGGGCAAGCCAAAGAAGCATCAAAAGATCGTTGGGCGAACGGGTCATGCTGAGGATATAGGTATCGATCGCGTGAGGATCGATTTTCTCGCTCGCCCGGCGAATCGCCTCAAAAGTATCGAGGATCTCAAGGGTGGGGGGGGAAAGAGCCTCTTTTTTTAACGAATGCGGGGCCGTTCGAATCCACTGGTGGAGACATTTTTGTTTTTCCTCCTCCGCCAGGGAAGAAAAAGGCTGGCGGGTCCAGCCGTGGGTTTGAGCAATCTCCGAGACGGCCTTTTCGATGGAATCGCGGTTTTCCCGAATGTCGAGCTTGGCAAAATGGAATCCGAAGAGCTCGACGGCAAACTCGAGTTTCCGAAACTCTCCACGAACCCATAAATCGCCCTTGTGCTTCTTAAAAGAATCCCCCACCAACGCGAGATCCCTTTTGAAATCCTCGGTATCCCGATAGAAGGCCTCAATCGTCTCCTCCGGAGCCGTTTGTGCTTCTCCAGGAACTGCATTGAGCCGAAGGGTGTTGATGAGTTTTCGCTGAATGAAAGAGAGTTTCTTCCGATAAATCTCTTTTTGGCTCTTTGGCCTCATCGTTTCTCGGAAACGGGGCAATCCCTTCGCATCCTCTTCAATCGAGCGAAGAAGCTCTTGGGTGGCTCCCACCAGTTCCACCGACTGACTCGATTCCGCGATGAGGCGGTCGAGAAATTGAATGTATTTACGGAGGACCGCTTCCTTCTGGCGTCTCAAGGCCTCAGAGGTCACCTCCGCGGTGACATGGGGATTCCCGTCTCGATCTCCCCCCACCCAAGAACCAAACCGTAAAAGGGGACCGACCGGAATCTTTTTGTGAAACTGGCGTTCCAATTCTTTCTCAAGGTGAAGCAAAGTCGAAGGTAAAGTGTCGAAAAGAATGGTGTCGAGATAAAAGAGGATATTATCCACCTCATCCAGAGGGGTTTGGCGCCTCCGCCTCAGTTCATCCGTCTGCCAAAGGAGGGTGATTTCGCGAATGATCGATTCGTCGATTTCCCGAAGTTCTCGGGGCGTCAGGCGGCGAAACTCCCGATCCATCAGAAGGCGGTTCGTGGCAAAGAGCTTCTCGAGGATGGACCGGCGCTGGGCCTCAGTGGGGTGGGCGGTAAGAATGAGTTCGATCGAAATCCCTGAAAGAATCCGCCCGACCTTGGCCCGACTCCAGCCCGCTTCCTTCATCATCTGGACAATGTGTTCCACCGAGCCGCGTTGGAACGCCGGATGCGGGAGGGATTCGTAGAAACGTTTTCTTCGGATTCGATGCTTTTCTTCGGCAAGGTTGACCAGTTGGAAATAAACGGTAAAGGCACGGATCAGTTTCGTGAGTTCGGGCAAAGAAAGGGAACGGATCTTTTTAAGGAGCCCGGCCTCGAGAGCGGGGGCGGGCTCTCTCCGGAGGGAAATGGCCCGTTTTCTGACCCACTCGACCAAGTCAAAAAACTTCCGCCCCTCCTGATCGATCAGCACGCGGCCGAGACATTCGCCGAGGAAGCGGACTTCGTCCCGAAGGGGTTTTAACTTTTCATGTTCTAACTTTTTCTCCAAGGAGAGAGGTCAGACGGAAAAGGACTCGCCACAACCGCAGGTCTTTGTGGCGTTGGGATTGACGAACTTAAAACCGCGGCCCTGGAGGCTATCGGAAAAGTCGAGCGTCATTCCTTCGAGGTAAAGAAGGCTTTTGGGGTCGACAAAAACACGCGTCCCGTCAAATTCAAAAACATGGTCCCCCTCGTGCTTGACATCAAAATTAAGGGAATAAGAAAGGCCCGAACACCCTCCCCCCTTGACTCCCACCCTGAGCCCTACCTCTTGACGGGATTGCTCCGCGAGGAGCCGTTTCAATTCCTTGGTCGCTTGCGGCGTCAGTGCAATCATTTTCGTAAAATCTCCTTTTTAATTATACCCCACTTGCCCCGGCTTGTGTAAGGGGGGAGATTTCGCGAAGACGACTAACGGTCTCAACGACTCGTTCCGCGGCGTAATCGACTTCTTCTTCCGTATTGAATCGACCGAGCCCAAATCGGATGGAACTATGAATCAGATCCTCGTCAATCCCGAGGGCCTTTAACACATACGAAGGTTCTACCCGGGCGGAACTGCAGGCTGAACCTGAAGAGACGGCGACCTCTTCACTCAGCGCCGTTAAAAGGGACTCTCCCTCGACATAGCGGAAACTCAGATTCAAGTTTCCCGGAAGGCGCTTGGCGGCGTGGCCATTTAAATAAACTTCGTCGAGCTCTCGGGTAATGGAATCTTGAAGCTTCGTCCGGAGCCGGAAGAGTCTCACGGCCTCTTCTTTCAGTTCCCGTTCAGCAATCTCACAGGCTTTTCCAAAACCGACAATGGCCGGTACGTTCAATGTGCCGGAGCGAAGGCCCCGCTCGTGTCCTCCTCCGTGAATGAGGGGAGCGAGCCTGACCCGCGGATTTTTCCCTCGGACGTAAAGGGCACCGATCCCTTTGGGTCCATATATCTTATGAGAAGAGAAGGAAAGAAGATCGATCCCCATCGTTTCGACATCAATCGGAATTTTGCCGACGGCCTGAGCGGCATCGACATGGAAAAGAATCCCCTTCTCCTTGGCAATTTTCCCCAGGATCTCAATCGGCTGGAGCGTCCCAATCTCATTATTGGCCGCCATCACGGAGAGGACGAGTGTCTCATCCGTAATCGTCTCTCGGAGGCGGCCGGGATCGACAAGTCCATATCGATCGACCGGAAGATAACTGACCCGAATCCCTTGTTTTTCCAAATACTTTGCGGGATCGAGGACCGATTTATGCTCTGTTGTTTGCGTAATGAGGTGATTCCCCTTTTCGTGGTATATCTCGAAGGCACCTTTCAAGGCGAGATTGTTCGATTCTGTCGTACCGCTCGTGAAAATGACCTCCTTGGGTTCCGCGTGAATCAGATGCGAAATCTGGCCACGGGCCTTTTCCGCGAGCTTCTCCGCCTCCCAGCCGAAAGCGTGATTCCGACTGGCGGCGTTCCCAAAGTGCTCCCGCAAAGCAGGAAGCATCGCCTCGAGGACTCGAGGATCGACAGGTGTGGTGGCGTGATAGTCCATGTAAATCGGCAACTTAAGCATAGAGGGCATCATAGGATGTCCCAGGGGTTTCGTCAAGGCGAGAGGGGAAAAAATTGACTGTAACTTAAACTCTATTAACGGGTTACGTTATTTCCCAGCGCTCGGTCGATCGCTTTCTTCTTCTCTTCGAAGATCCTTTCGGAAAGAACCGGTTTTAACGCGGCGGTTGCGAGAGGCTTTTCAAGTTCCACCCAGGACCGGCAGCCGCCGTAACGCTTTAGATTCTCGAAAATTACCGTTTCGGGGAGGGCAAGGGTCCGGACAAGGATTCCAAAAAGGCCCTTCTTCTCCCCCCATTCAAATCTGGAGCGAATGCAATCTTTCGACCAAAAATGGAAGGGAGCAAGTTTGTCGAGCGTTTTCTCATCTTCAATCCAAAAACTGTCCTCGACCGCACAATAATAGCGGATCGGCAGAATGTCAGGATCGGGTTTCTCCGCCAAAACCCTTTTTAAGAGCCCTTCGCTCTCCGGCTTGAGGTCTTTGGGATTTTGATGCTCAAAGGTGGGAAAGAGAAAGAATTCCTGGTGAGCGACGTTGAATTTTTTTCCTTTCTCGTGAATCCCGCCCTTCCGAAGAATTAAAACCTGTTCTCCGCGGCCTAAAACTTCGACCAGGGAGGCCCATTCTTTAAACGCAATCTGGTTTGACGCAAGCATAAAAAATCAGAAAAGACTGGTTGGAAATTCGGCGGGTTTTGCGGTTTTGTCGGAACGAAGCATCTCCCGGGTTTCCTCTTCCCAATTTACGGGAATCTCATAGGTCTTATAATCCCAAGTTGAAGTAAAATAGATTTTGCCGTTGGCACGCCCATAATCATAAACTTCTTTCGTGAGACGGACATCATCGAGACAATAACGCTTCAGTTCTTCCATCTTCCCCTCCCGGAAGAGGGTGAGGGCGTCGAACCCCGTACCACTCTTGCGGAGTTTCAGGGTCGGCTGGGCGATGGAATCGAGGCTCGCGCGGTGGCCTCGTACCTTTTCGATGCCATCTAAGAGGTCCAGAACCGGTAAGTTTTCTATCGGGATAAAAAGGTAGGGGGCGAGGACCGGCAAATCGAACCGACGAATGTTAAAACCGATGAGGAGACCGGCTTCCCGAATCCGTTGATCAAGCGAGATGAGGTCTTTTTCCTCATAGGCCTCGTAGGACCCCCTCCGGTAATCAAAGATCCCCACGACAGAGACGCGGAGCTTATCGAGGTTCTGCTTCCCAACGTCCTTGAAGGAACGCTGAGTCTCAAGATCAAGAACCAGAATATTTTCTGAAGACAAATTTAGAAGCCCATGATGCGGTAGCCCGCATCACAATAGATCACTTCCCCCGTGATCCCGCTGGCCAGCGGGCTCAGAAGGAAAAACGCCGTGTTGGCCACTTCTTCCACTTCGACATTTCGGCCAAGAAGAGCCCGCTTGCGGTGGTTCTCGAGCATATCCGTGAATCCTGCGATGCCTCGCGCCGCCAAAGTGCTAATCGGACCGGCCGAGACACCGTTGACGCGGATATTTTTCTTTCCAAGATCATAGGCCAGATAACGAATCGCTGATTCCAAGGCGGCCTTTGCAATTCCCATTACGTTATAATTTGGAACGACTTTCTCGGAGCCCAGGTAAGTGAGGGCCACAATGCTACCGCCCTCTTTCTCAAGGAGCGGCTCGGCCGCTTTGGCCAATGCAATGAAAGAGTAGGAACTCACATCAAGGGCCAATTGAAAGCCCTCACGGCTGGTATCGATGGTGCGGCCGTCGAGTTCCTCCTTCTTGGCAAAGGCCACAGCGTGGACTAGGAAATGAAGGGCGCCAAATTCCCGGCCCAGTTCCTCAAAAACCTTTTTGACCTCTTCATTTTTTGTCACGTCGCAAGGATAAAGCGGCGAGTTTCCGGGAAGAGTGGCGGCTAGCTCCGCTACGCTTTCCTTGAGGCGTTCCCCTTGATAAGTGAAGGCGAGTTGGGCCCCGTGATGGGAGAGGGCCTTAGCGATCGACCAAGCGATTGAGCGCTTGTTGGCCACACCGACCACCAGCCCTTTCTTGCCCTTCAAAAGATCCGACTTGAAAACGGTTTTCTCCGTGGAAGCCTGTGTCTCAGACATAGGGAGGAAATTATATCACAGGATTACAGCATCCCAAGCTGAAGCTTGGCGGCCTCTGACATCCGGCTCGGATTCCAGGGGGGATCGATGACTATTTCGACATGGACGTTCTTGACTCCGGAGATGCCTCGAATTTTATTTTCCGCGTCCGCCTTGAGGACGCTGCCCATCCCGCAGCCCGGAGCCGTGAGCGTCATTTGGACCTCGACTTGGTAGCCCCCTTCGGCCAAAGGGCTCACTTTACAAAGATAAACCAGACCGAGATCGACCACATTGACAGGGATCTCGGGATCGAAGACAGTTCGAAGGTGAGCCCAAACTCGTTTCTCGATCTCTGCTGGATCTAAAGATTCTTTGGGGGTGGACTCAGTGGCTGCTTCGACTCTCTGCCCCAGCGCGTCGGCGTCCTTCCCTGCGATTCGGACCATATACCCTTCTTCAGTGATCACTGTGTAAGTCCCGCCGAGGGACTGCGTAATTCTCACCGGCGTCCCGCGGAGAAGCTTCATCACGTTCCCGCTTGGAATCTGAACCGCTTCACAGTCACGGGTTAAGGCAATCGGTTCGTTCATCCCACCACCTCCTTGCCTTGCCATTGAAAATGGCGAGATTTTCCACGGGAAAATGAAAGAATGCGCTCGCCCTCTTTTTTCAATCGAGCGCATTCTTTCCAAGGAGGTGGTGGGATCATCCTGCGGTCCACTCCGTGGAAAAGGCCTCGGTGGAAACGGCCTGTTTCGCCCCCTCCAAGGCGGCTCGAAAAGTGTGCCAGGGCAGCGTGGCACATTTCACACGAACCGGAAATTCCGAGACTCCGGAAAAAACGGCTAATTTTCCGAGGCGCTCTTTATCAAGTTTTTGGTCTCGATTCCCTGCAAGCATTTTGTGAAATTCCTGGAAAAGTTCCAAGGCCTCCCCGCGATTCTTCCCCTTCAGGCTCGCCGTCATCAGGGAAGCGGAGGCTTTTGAAATGGCGCAGCCGGACCCTTGAAAACTAACGTCCCTCAGGACTCCGTCTTCCAATTGAAGGTAGAGGGTGATCCGGTCCCCACAAAGGGGGTTGTACCCTTCGGCCTTATGAGTCGCCCGTTCCAAAGGACGGAAGTTACGCGGCTTTTTGCTGTGGTCCAAAATCACTTCCTGATAAAGCTCTCGAAGTTCGCTCATCCCACCACCTGCCTGCCAGCCAAAGGCTGGCTTGAGAAAATCATCCGGTGGGTATTCTTTTGGTCCGTCGGACCAAAGGCAGGTGGGATCATGATTTGAATACCTCGAGCACTTGATGAAGGGCGCGGACGAGGCCCTCGATCTCCTCACGCGTATTGTAGAAGGCCAAACTCGCCCGTGCCGTCGCGGGGACGCCAAACCGATCCATCACCGGCATCGCACAATGATGCCCGGCCCGGATCGCCACCCCATTTCGATCCAGAATCGTCCCGATATCGTGCGCATGAATCCCTTCCAGGACAAAAGAGAGGATGCTCGCCTTCTCCTGGGCTGTCCCGATGAGCCTCAAGCCAGGAACGGCCGAAAGGGCCTGGGTGCCGTAGCGAAGCAGTTCGTCCTCATACTGGGCGATCCTCTCCATCCCAATTTTTGTCAGATAGTCGATGGCAGCCCCCAGGCCGATGACTCCTGCAATGTGAGGGGTGCCCGCCTCAAACTTGTAGGGAATCTTATTATAGGTCGTCTTCTCAAAAGTTACGGAGCTAATCATATCCCCGCCTCCCTGGTAAGGGGGCATCCGCTCAAGCCAATCCCTCCTTCCATAAAGGACTCCGATCCCGGTCGGACCAAACATTTTGTGGCCCGAGAGAACGTAAAAGTCACATCCCAGATCCTGAACATCGACCGGCAGGTGAGGAGCGGCTTGAGCCCCGTCCACTAAGACCGGGACTCGTCTTGCATGGGCCGATCTCACGATCTCCTTAATCGGATTGACCGTCCCTAAGGCATTCGAGACGTGCGCGACAGCGACAATTTTGGTTCGGGGGCCGAGGAGCCTCTCATAGTCACCGAGCAAAAGCTCTCCTTGGTCATTGATCGGGATCACCCGAAGCTTGGCCCTTACCTCGCCACAGAGGATCTGCCAGGGGACGATATTGGAGTGGTGCTCCATCGCGGAGATCACGATTTCATCCCCTTCCTTGACGAAGGCCCGGCCGTAACTTTGAGAAACAAGATTGATTCCTTCGGTGGCCCCCCGGACAAAAACGATTTCCTGGGGAAAGACCGCGTTAATAAACTTCCTCACCTTCGCGCGTGCGACTTCATAGGCATCGGTGGCCTGCTCACTCAAATAATAAATCCCCCGATGAATATTCGCATTCTCCCGGGAGTAATAGCGATGCACGGTATCGATAACAAAGTGGGGCTTCTGCGTGGTGGCGGCGTTGTCGAAATAGACCAAAGGCTTCCCATGGACCCGCTCTTTTAGAACCGGAAAGTCTTTTCGGTATTTTTCAACCTCGAAGGATACTCGATCCTTTTCGTGATTCATGACCACCGGATTTCCTTCCGTCATTGGAGGGCCCCTTCGGTCTGGGCCGGCGTTCCAAGGGCTTTCCAAAGAAGCTGCTCAAGCGCGAGACGAACGCCCCCGAGCTTCACCCTTTCGATAAGCTCGCTCGCAAAGCCGTAAGTCAGGAGGCGCCTAGCATTTTCTTCACTGATCCCGCGACTTTTCACATAAAAGAGCGTCTCCTCCTCAAGCTCGCCCACCGCAGCCCCGTGGGTACACTTCACATCGTCGGCAAAGATTTCAAGCTGAGGTTTGGTGTCCACCGTAGCTCCCGCACTCAGGAGAAGATTCTTGTTTGTCTGCTGGGCATCCGTTTTCTGAGCGTCTTTACGGACAAAGATCTTGCCGTTAAAAACCGCCCTTCCCTCGTCACTCAGGATCCCCTTGTAAAGCTGGTGGCTTGTCCCGTGAGGCTGGGTGTGGTCGATCACGGTGTGATGATCGTTGTGACGCCGGCCCGTGACGACATAAAGGCCGTCCAAGGCACTCTCGCCCCCTTCCCCTTTCAAAGTCAGGTTAAGGTTATTCCTGGAAATCTGAGCCCCAAACGAAAAAACATGGGAAGAAAAGCGGGCATCCCGGCCTTGGGTCTGTCTCTTATACACATCTGACGCTGCCGACGATCTTACGCGTGTAGA
>CAZMFE010000041.1:0-9496 GCA_964565495.1 uncultured bacterium | reverse complement strand
GGTGAGAGACCTTTTTTTCGCAACGAAGATTGTGAAGACCGCAGAAGCGATGGGACTTCAAGCCCGGGCCTTTGACTCCGCGGATCGGCTGGTTCAGGCTTCTCAAGGGAAAGAACCCGCGATGGTGATCCTCGATTGTGGGGGTCTTGAAAAGGAGGCGTTTCGTCTTCTCGACCAATTCCGGTTCGAGACGGGCCTTTCCAGGATTCCCCGCATCGGTTATCTTTCCCACACCGCTCAGGACTTGAAACGGGAAATGGTGGGAGCCGGTTGTGACGCTGTCTATACCAAAGCAGAATTTACGAAAGAACTTGAAAATCTTCTCATGAGGCACGCCCGTGGCATTTCATCTCGGATTTGAGCTTCCTCTTCGAACCCGTCAGTGGGTCGGGCGGGAGGCCGCACCTCCCGCCTTGGATCCCGAGACGAACAGACTCACTCCCGCTGAGGCCCAGATCATCAAGAAACAGATTCGCAAAAATGCCGAGATCATCCATACTTATATCCAACGGCTGGATCTCTTTGTCAATCAGGAGAAATATCCTCGCCAGGAATCTTTTATCCAGAAAATCCGTGAGCGGATGTTTCTTTTGATGGAAGAAAACGACACCTTTCGTCACCTTCTCTGGCGTCATCTCCAAGGCGAGGTTAGCCCAAGGCCTGTTCCTGTAGCCGAATGAATCCCTTTAGGCGATGACTCGTTCGGTAACGGTTTTGATCCTTGGCGGAGGTCAGGGAAAAAGGCTTTTCCCCCTCACCCTCTATCGTTCCAAGCCCGCCGTCCCCCTGGGGGGGAAATATCGTTTGGTCGACATTCCCATTTCCAATTCCATCAACTCTGAACTCCGCAAGATCTTTGTCTTGACCCAGTTTAACTCGACCTCACTTCACCGCCACATCCACCGGACTTATCCGTATGAGCACTTTAATCAGACTTCCATTGAACTTTTGGCGGCGGAACAAACGCTTGAAAATCGCGATTGGTTCCAAGGGACCGCGGATGCGGTGAGAAAACATCTTCCTCATTATCACCTGCGTCCGGGCGAGGGGGTCCTGGTCCTTTCAGGAGATCATATCTACCGGATGGATTACCGGACCATCCTTGACTTCCATGAGAAGAAGGGAGCCGACTTGACCATCGGGACCGTCCCGGTAGAGAAGAAGGAGGTCGGCCAATTGGGAATGATGCGGCTCAAGTCGGATTCCCAAATCATTGCGTTCAAAGAAAAACCAGCCCCCGGGGAGAACATCCAAGACCTCGTCATTCCTGAAAATGTCCGCCGCGAATTCCAGCTTGAGAAAAAAGGAGAGCTTTACCTCGCTTCGATGGGGGTCTATGTGTTTCGCTCAGAGGTGTTGATCGATCTTCTGAAGGGCAAAGAAGCGGATTTCGGCCGAGAGGTGATCCCTAAGGCGATCGATCGGGTGAAGGCTTACGGGTTTGTCTTTAAGGGTTACTGGCGCGACATCGGAACCATCCAGAGTTTCTACGAAGCGAGTCTCGAACTCACCCAAGAGAATCCCCCCTTCAGCCTTTTTGCGCCGCAAGGCCGCATCTTTACCCGGCCGCGTTTCTTACCGCCTTCCAGTATCCTCTCTTCCCAGCTGAAGAATGTTCTTCTCTCAGAAGGGTGTGTCCTTCGGGGGGCGTCGATTGAGGATTCGGTAGTCGGGCTTCGTTCAATCATCCGGGAAGGGACCGTGATTCGAAAAAGCGTCCTGATGGGAGCGGATTTCTATCAGGCAGAGGAGCCGGAGCGGATCCGGCCCGACCTTGGGATCGGAAGAAATTGTACGATCGACAATGCGATTATTGATAAAAACGTGCGGGTCGGAAATAATGTCGTGATCCAAAATCGAAATAGGATTGCGGAAGCGGACGGTGAGAACTATTTTTTGCGGGACGGGATTGTGATCATCTCGCGGGGAGCCCGG
Source organism: uncultured bacterium (assembly GCA_964565495.1). GTDB lineage: Bacteria > Omnitrophota > Omnitrophia > Omnitrophales > JACQLI01 > CAZMFE01. The sequence continues at coordinate 7,561 of CAZMFE010000041.1, read as the reverse complement.
CTCCCGGACGGGACTCAGATTTAGCCCCCGATGAACCCCGTTACACCCCTCGTTCGGTGGCTTCTTTTGTCGGTTATTGTCATGAGACCTTTTATCTTTGTGAATGAGGTCTTCTCATTGGACGGTGTAACGGGGTGAAAGAAGCGGCTTTTTGGTGTTTCTTTGGATTGGCGCTCCTGACCGTGATTTTGGCTTTCGCGGGGGGCTTCTTCGCGCTCGCCCGGTTAGGAGGAGGGGCCAAAACTCTGGGATTTCTCCTTTTCTTTCTAGGGGCTTCCTTGGCGTTGATGTTGGGAAGCCTTCTTTTTGTCCGAATGAAGGAGAGCGAGAGGGAGAAGTCTCAGTCAAAAAAGGGAGGGAAACCATGAAACTCGGATTGCTTCTCATTGCGTTAGGATTTGGGTACAAGGTGTACGCCGAGGCGGCCAAAGAGAAAGGGGGCCTCCGTTCCATCGGACAAGGGGTGGGCGCCATTATCATGGCCACTTCGCTTGTGGCGAGTGCCCTGCTTATCTACGCCTATTCCACAGGAAAACCGATTTGTCCTTATGGAAAGATAGGCACATCGGCGTTCTCGGTGACAAGATAATCATAATCAATGTAAATGGGGGATGGTGTGGAACCGTCCCCCTTTACCTTTAACATTTAGTCTTTTTGCCGTGCACGTGCAGAAGATCAAATCATCCCGTTCATCCCGTTCCGTTCGGGTGGGCCTTGTGCAGATGCGCTCGGCCCCCAAGCCCGAGGAGAACCTGAAGCGGGCTCTCCAGGGCATTCGTGAGGCGGCCGGACGGGGTGCTCAAATTGTCTCGCTCGTGGAACTTTTCAGGTCCCCCTATTTCCCTCAGACGGAAGATCCTCGTCATTTCGCTCTCGCGGAACCGATCCCCAGCGCCACCACGGAGTCGCTTTGCGATGCTGCGCGAGGACAGGGGATTGTGATCATTGCTTCCCTTTTTGAAAAACGCACAGAGGGGGTCTATCACAATACCTCCGTCGTCATCGATCCTGAGGGCCGCTTGTTAGGAAAGTACCGAAAGATGCATATTCCCGATGACCCCGGCTACTACGAAAAATTTTACTTCACGCCCGGCGATCTCGGTTTTCAGAGTTTCCAAACGCGTTTTGGGAGGATCGGGGTACTGATCTGCTGGGATCAATGGTTTCCTGAAGCGGCCCGCCTCACCTCCCTTTCAGGTGCCGAGATTGTTTTTTATCCGACGGCCATTGGCTGGCTGGACGGAGAATCCGAAAGGGTCCGAAAGGCCCAGCAGTCCGCCTGGGAACTCATTCAAAGAAGTCATGCGCTCGCGAATGGGATCTTCGTGGCGGCCGTGAACCGCGTAGGAAAAGAGGGGAAGATCCGCTTCTGGGGCGGTTCCTTTGTGAGTGATCCTTTTGGCCAGGTCGTGGCCAAGGCTGGTTCCGGACAGGAGGAAGTTTTAATCGCCGAATGTGATCTCGCTCAAATCGAGCAAACGCGCGCCAGCTGGCCTTTCTTGAGGGATCGGAGGATCGACGCTTATCAGGATCTCAGCTCCCGCTTTCTTGGTGAGGCGGTCCCTGAAAGTTCCGAGGCATGAAACAAAAGGGGACAGGCTACTTTTTTGAAACTGCTGAAGGGGACAACGAAAAAAGCAGCCTGTCACCTTTTGCCTTGGGCTACCGAATGGCGGCCGAGTGGGAACCCCATGAAGCCACGTGGCTCGCCTGGCCCCACAACGGGGAAACTTGGCCGGGAAAACTTTCCCAGATCGAAGCGATTTACCTTCAGATGATCGAAGCCCTCCTCCCTCAAGAAAAGGTCAATCTTCTTGTCGACAACGAAGGGGAGCGTGACCGTGTCGAGAAACTTCTTCTGTCGAGAAGGATCTCGACAAAGAATCTCCTTTACCGCCTGATTCCGACCGTCGACGCTTGGATTCGAGATTACGGCCCAAATTTTATACTGAAAGAGTCGGAGGAAAGAAAAGGAGCGGCTTGGATCAAGTGGAAGTTTAACGCGTGGGGAGGAAAGTACGAGTCCTTGGCCACCGACGACGGCGTCGGAGAAGAGTTAGCGCCCCTCCTGGAAATGCCGTTATTTCGCTCAGAGCTCGTGCTGGAAGGGGGATCGATTGATCCGAATGGCTTGGGAAGCTCGTTGGTGACGGAGCAATGCCTTTTGAATCCGAATCGGAATCCTCATCTCTCACGTTGCGAAATCGAAAAGGCCCTTCGGGATTTTCTTGGATTCACGAACTTGATTTGGCTGGGGGAAGGGATCGAAGGAGATGATACCGACGGCCATGTGGATGATATTGCCCGTTTTGTGAATCCAAGCACGGTCGTCGCGGCCGTCGAAAAAAACCCTGCGGATCCGAATCACGCTTCCCTTCAGGAGAATCGGCGGAGGTTAGGGGACGCCCGAGATCAGGACGGAAGAGGGCTCGCCGTGGTCGAACTTCCAATGCCTGAACGGGTGTCCGCTCCCTGGGGTCGCCTTCCCGCGAGTTACCTTAATTTTTATATCGCCAACGGCGTTGTCCTGGTTCCGATCTTTGGCCAGGCCAGAGACATCGCGGCGCTAAAGATCCTTCAAGAGCTTTTCCCAAAGCGCCGGCTCATCGGAATTCGCTCTGAGGATCTCGTCTTGGGACTCGGTGCCATTCACTGTGTGACTCACGAAGAGCCAGCTCATCAATGATCTCTTATTCCTGGGGCTTCAACCTGCTCGGCGGCTCGCTTCTTGCCTTGGCCGCAACGTTCGCAGGGATGGAAGCCAAATCGAGTTCACTGGTTCCAAAATCACTTCTCCTTTGGCCTCTCTTTGTCATCTTATTTGGACTCGAGAGCCTCATTCAAGGATGGTGGAGTTACGGATTTTCTGCTTCTGTAATTTTAGGAGTGGTTCTTATTTTTTGTGGAATCCAAGCCGCTTTGGTGAATCTCAGGCGTTTGGGTCCCTGGCCGAGCGGAGCCGTTTGGCTCGGGCTGGTTTTAACCGGTTTCGGATTTCAATTCTATCCTTGGTTTGAGCAGCGGATTATGGGTTTTCTCTGGGTAGCGATTGGGATTACCAAAGTGATTCGGGAACGAAGCGCCTCCCTTGAGGCAGGAACCCCTCTTTGGATTTCGCTCCTTTTTCTCCAGGCAATTCTTTTGGCCTCTTATCGCTAGACTGACCAAACTGCGCTTTTTCAAAAGATGGCTCCCCAATTAAAAAGAAGTCTCGGGCCTTTCGCCCTGATCCTCTACGGGGTGGGGGACATTCTCGGGGCCGGAATCTATGCCTTGATCGGCCAGGTGGCGGGTCTGGCGGGGAACGCCTCTTGGCTCGCCTTTCTTTTTTCGTTTGTGGTCGCTTCGCTCACCGGCCTCTCTTATGCAGAGCTCGGCTCACGTTTCCCGCGTTCCGCCGGGGCTTCGGTCTACTCTTTGAAAGCGTTTCGAAACTCCTTTCTCTCGTATCTCCTGGGATTTCTCGTTTTGATGTCCGGCGCGGTCTCCATGGCGACTGTCTCCCATGCCTTCGCAGGGTATCTCACAACCCTCTGGCCCCTCGTTCCCCCCTGGAGTGTCATCGTTTTGTTCTTTGTGACCCTCACGGTCATCAACTTCTGGGGGATTCGCGAGTCTTCCTTGACCAACATTTTCTGTACCGCGGTGGAGATCAGCGGGATTCTCATTGTGATTGCCGCCGGTTTAAAATCATTCGGGAGGGTGAACTACCTTGAGATGGCGCCTCCGGCGGGACCTTCACCGGTCAGCGCTTTTTTTCAGGCGGGCGTGATTGCGTTTTATGCATTTATCGGATTTGAAGATATTGCCAACGTTGCGGAAGAAACCCGGGCGCCGGAGAAGTCAATCCCTCGAGCGATCATCACCTCACTCGCCGTTGTCGCGATTCTTTATATCTTGACCGCCCTCGCTTCGGTCTCTGTGGTTCCTGCCCACGAATTACGAAGCTCCCGCGCCCCCCTCCTGCTGGTGGCGGAAAGAGGATTTCCCGGGATCCCCCGCGGCGTTTTTACCTTGATCGCCTTGTTTGCGGTCACGAATACCGCCCTCGTGAATTTTATCATGGGTTCGCGTCTTCTCTATGGCATGGCCCGAGAGGGATTGATGCCTCCTTTTTTGAGCCGTGTCCATCCCAGCCGCCACACGCCCCATCTCGCCATCGGCACGGTGGTGACGATCGCAACCCTCCTTGCCCTCACCGGGACTTTGGTGATCCTTGCTCAATCGAATAGCTTGATTCTTCTCGCCGTCTTCTTTTTCATGAATCTCTCTCTCATCATTGTGAAACTTCGTCCGAATGAGCCCGCCCCCTCCTTTCGAGTGCCGCTTTGGATTCCTTTTCTGGGCGCTCTGAGCTCGATTTTTATGATCTTTTTCGTCGACCCCCAGGCTTTTCTGACGGTTCTTGCGCTTCTTTTGATTGGACTGTCAGTTTACGCTTTAATGCGGAGGGGAAGGAACTGAGGCGCAAGAGAGTTCCCATGCGGTTCGGAGGGTCGCTTCAGTGACCTTCGCCAGGAAGTCAAGATCCAAGGTTTCGATTCGATCCTCCTCGGAATGGTAGTAAGGGTTTCGGTAAAACGAGGTGTCCGTCACCAGAAGCGCCGGGAACCCTTCGTCCCAGAAGGGGGAGTGATCACTCAGGCGGGCGTCGGGAAAGACCCATCCGTTGGCCGGGAGAATCAGTGATTCGACAGGAAGTCCCTCCACGGATTGAAAAATCTCCTTGACCCTTTCAAGAAACGTTTTTGAGCGGGTGTTTGCCACAAGGCCGATAAAATTTCCCACGTCCGGGTAAAAAGGCTTGAGGAAAAAGGGCATCTTTTGGGAGCCGTTTTCTCTAGAGGTGTAGCCGATCATTTCAAGAGAAAGCATTCCCAGAACCGGGATCCCTTGACGTTTCAGTTTCTGGGCATAGGCTTGGCTTCCCACCATTCCATATTCCTCGAGATTAAACGCCACGAACTCCACATTTCTCGGCCCCCGATCGGAAAGAGAGGCGTAGAGGCGGGCCGCTTCCAGAAGCGCGGCCACCCCTGAGGCGTTATCATCCGCTCCCGGAGATCCGGGGACCGCATCAAAGTGGGCTCCCAGGATAAACCGCGGCTGTTTCGAATCCTGATCAACGCGTGCGACAAGGTTAGAAAATACCCGTCCCGTATAGGAAAATTGATCCTCGCGGACCTCCAATCCCCAGAGAAGAAATTTCTCCTTGAGGTAGCGATGGACTTCGTCAAGGGAGACGGGGTTTGTGAAAAGATTCCGCTCTCGAGAGACCTGACGGAGGTATTCGCTGAGATTCTTAATATTGGGCTTGAACGGAGACGGCAATTTCATTAAAGTATCCCTGAGATGAAAAAGACCGCGATCATGAAGAAACCCTCCGGTTCTTTCTTTGCCCTGAGGGCGGGTCTGGTCCTGCTAGCCCTTTGCTTAGGAATTTTTCTCTTTCCCCACGCGGTCAAGGCTTTGATTCAATACTCCCTTTCTCAAACAAGCGGCCTTCCGGTTGAGATTGACGAGATCCAGTTCAGTCTAACGCGGCCTCGATTTTTGATCAAAGATCTTGAATTTTCAAACGGAAAAGGTTTTCCCGCCTCCTCCCTCGCGCGGATTGGAGAGATCGAGGTCCATTATCTTCCGCCTGCCACGATCGGCGGATGGTTTGAGCTGAAAAAGGTCGAAGTCGATTTTCAAGAGTTTCGGCTCGTGCGAAATGAAGGGGGGAGCTTAAACTTGCCGGCGCTCCGGCCGCTCGCGGCAAGGGGAGAGACGATTGACGAACTGGTGCTCAACTTAGGCCCCGTCATCTACACGGATCTTTCGGGAGGGCAGCCGATCCAGCAGACCTTTGATTTGGAGCTCGACAAGGCCGTTTACCGGAAGGTGAAAGGGGTTCCGGGGATTTTGGAAATTTTAAATTGGGAGATCCTCAAGCGGACGGGAGTGGAGGAAGGGACGAGTTCTCCTCCCGAAATCAGGCCGGTTGTCGAATCAGAACCTGCTTCACCCCCGCCCGCGAAGTAACCGCCTTCGCCCGCGGACCCTCCTTTCGTTTAGATCACTTTTTTTGAAACCAGATGAAGCCTCGAATCGAATTCGTAAACCCATGGGACGCCGGTCGGGATCTCGACCTTTAGGATTTCTTTAGGCGTCAACTTCTCAATTTCCATCACGATCGAGCGCAAGCTATTCCCATGAGCGGCGATCAGGACATTCTTTCCCTGCCTGAGATCTTCCAAAATCGCCTTTTTAAAGTAGGGGAGCGTTCGGTCGGCCGTGTCTTTGAGGCTCTCTCCTCCGGGAGGGGCGACGTCATAACTTCGACGCCAAAGACGCACCTTTTCGGGACCAAATTTTTTGGCCGTCTCTTCCTTATTCAACCCTTGAAGATCTCCGTAATGGCGCTCGTTGAGAGCTTGATCTTTAGTGATTGGAATACCGTTTTTCTGAGCGGTCGCGAGAGCGATATCGAGGGTATCGATCGCCCGCCGGAGCACGGAAGTATAAGCGCAGTCGATCGGCAGAGATTTGAGTTTGAGGCCCGCTTCCTCAGCCTCCTTTTTGCCTCGGGGAGAAAGGGGGACATCCACCCAGCCGGTGAAACGGTTTTCTAAATTCCACTGAGATTCGCCGTGACGAAGAAGGATGAGTTGTGGCATTTTTTTTAGTATACTTCACGCGCGCGGCTGTTGCATAGTGGTAATGCCCGAGCCTTCCAAGCTCGAGTCGAGGGTTCGATTCCCTCCAGCCGCTTTTGCAATCAAAGGGGGTCGAAGGGAGGCCCGACCCGGAGCAAAGCGAAGGGCGCCGATTCCCTCGAGCCCACTCCCCCTTCCTCAATCCTTATCCTCTTGAAGAGCTAAAGAAAAGTGATTATAATCCGATACAGAAAAGAACCTTAAGCAAGTAACAAGCCGAGCCTCGCTAAAAAGGTGGTTGACAAATAGGTTTATTTGAATAAAATTCTACCACCTTCGCCTGAGGGGAGGAGACTGTTTTTTATTTTCATATTTGAGAGAAAGCCCGGCAAAAAGCGTATCTGTCATACGCTTTAACGGGCTGCTGTAGCTCAGTCGGTAGAGCACGTCCTTGGTAAGGACGGGGTCGCCGGTTCAATTCCGGCCAGCAGCTATTGATTAAGAGAAGCAAAGGTCCCTAAGCGAGGAAAGAGAGGTTTCAGATGGCCAAAGAAAAATTCGAGCGAACCAAACCCCATGTGAATATCGGAACGATTGGGCATGTGGACCACGGGAAAACAACCCTTACCAGCGCCATCACTCTTGTCCTTTCAAAACAGGGACTGGCAGAACCCCGTCCTTTTGACACGATTGATAATGCCCCGGAGGAGAAGGAAAGAGGAATCACCATCGCCGTCTCCCATGTCGAATACCAGACGAAGAACCGTCACTACGCCCACGTCGATTGCCCCGGCCACGCCGACTACGTCAAGAACATGATTACCGGCGCCGCGCAGATGGATGGCGCGATCCTCGTCGTTTCCGCCGCCGACGGCCCGATGCCGCAGACGCGCGAGCACATCCTGCTTGCCCGCCAGGTC
>CAZMFE010000040.1:0-10093 GCA_964565495.1 uncultured bacterium | reverse complement strand
GAGGCGTTTTTCGGAAGCGGCTTCGAAGCGCATCACAAGAACCGGCTGGGTGTTGGAGGCCCGAATCAGCCCCCAGCCGTCTTCAAATTCGATCCGCGCCCCGTCCAGGTCGATGACTTGATACTCCTTCTTGAGATCGCGAACCACCGAACGAACAATTTCGAATTTCTTTTGGTCATCCGCGCAATCGAGACGGATCTCAGGGGTGGAAAAAGTTTTCGGCAGGTCCTGGTAAAGCTCAGAAAGCGATTTCCGCTCTTGATCGAGAATTTCCACGAGGCGGCAGGCGGCATAAAGGGCATCGTCGAATCCATACCAACGGTCCGCGAAGAACATATGCCCGCTCAGCTCTCCGCCGAGGAGCGCTTTTTCTTCCTTCATCTTAGCCTTGATGAGGGAGTGGCCGGTTTTCCAAAGGATCGGCCGTCCCCCCTGGCGGGCGATATCCCGGTAAAGCAGAGGAGAACATTTCACATCGCCGATGATCGTTGCCCCCTTTTCTTTCTTAAGCAGCTGGCGCGCGTAAATCAGAAGCAATCGATCGCTCGGAACAATTTCTCCTCTCTCGTCAACCACGCCGATCCGGTCCATGTCCCCGTCAAAGGCAATCCCCAAAACCGCTTTCTCTTTGCAGACGGTCTGGGAGAGGTCCTTCATATTTTCGGGAACCGAGGGATCCGGATGGTGATCGGGGAAAGTGGGGTCGAGGTTACTGTAAAGCTCGATGAGCTCTTGACCCAATTCTCGAAAAAGCCTCGGGGCGACAAGCCCGGCCATCCCATGGCCGGAATCGACCACGAGTTTCCATTTTTTGGAATAACGGAATTGATCCCTCAAGGCCGCGAGGTAAGGGCCTAGGATATCTTTCCGATCGATCCTCCCCTTCCCCTGAGTCAGCCCTCCTTCTTCAATCCGGCTCGCCAGCTCGCGGAGGTCCGCTCCATAAAAAGGGCGGTCGGCCAGCTGAAATTTGAAGCCGTTGTATTCGGCAGGATTGTGGGAACCGGTGATGGAGATCCCGGCATCCTGCTTGAAACGAACCACGCCGTAATAAAGGAGCGGCGTCGGCGCGAGCCCGAAGTCCAGGACCTCGGCCCCCGCTCGGGTGAGACCCTGAAGGAGGGCCTGATGAATCCGTTCCGAACTTGTCCGAAGGTCTCTTGCCACCACCACCTTCGGCCGCCCTTCCGCTAGGCCCTCTTCGGTCTTGCGACCTCCCGCCTCACCCTTCCTCTTCTTTCTCTCCTCGGTGAGGAAACTTCCAAACGCCTGACCAATGAGACGAGTGGTTACCTCGGTCAGCTCTTTTTCCGCCAGCCCCCTGATGTCATACTCCCGGAAAATATGTCTTGGTATCATGAATTCTGCGCGAGTCGGGATTTGAACCCGAACGGGTTTCCCCACATGCCCCTCAAACATGCGCGTCTGCCAGTTCCGCCACTCGCGCTTGACTCGAATTTTCTTAGTGAAAGGGATTTATTTTGACTTCGCGCGCGTCCTTGGCGCCGTCTTCTGTTTTCTTTCACTCGCCAGTGTCGCTTCGACTCGAGAGAGTTCGGACTCGAGTTTCCGGGCCTCTTCGACCAAACTCCGGATTTCAGGATCCTGAACAAAAGACTCTCTCCCTTCGCGGGCTGCTTTTTCGTAGACACAACCCCCGAGACGCGCAAATTGTTTCGTCACCCGATGCTCCAGACTCAACTTTTCAACAAGCAGCTTACTCACCTGGGCCGCTTCCCCTGCTTTTTCCGCGACTAACTTGACCGACTTTTTCGCGGCCTCGAGGGCCTGGTTCAACGCCTTTTCCGCTCTTTGGTAGAGTTCCTGTCTGTCCATTTTTTCCCTCCTTGCCTTTCTTATTCAATCTTATTCAATCATACCCGATCGTGAGTCAGGTGTTTTCCTGGGAGACTTGGATTCGAACCAAGATTGCCTGGTCCAGAGCCAGGTGTGCTACCGTTGCACCATCTCCCAACAAGCTGTTCAGTATACTCAAAGCGAACTCATTCTGTCAGCTATCGATAATGAAGCTCCCCGCCTTTAAAGCCTGCCAGGGTCACCAAAACGATTCCCAAGAGATGAAGCCCGAAATAAAGGTGCCGGAGAGGGTGTTTATAAAGCGAGGGGCCAAAAACCCAGCGGAGGATGAGAAGTACAGAGTAACAGATCACCGTACTCACCCCTAAAGCGGCGTGAGGAAAAGGAGCGTGATCCCACCCCCCCACCAAAGCGAGGCCGGAAAGGATCGCCAAGACTCCCATCCCACAACCCAGGAAAAGGAGAAGGAGTGACAAGGATTCAAAGTCAAAACACCCCAGCTTAATTTTTTTCAAGAAACGGTTCATTCCCTGCCGCTCGCCCTCTAGCCGATGGAGCCCCAAAAGAAGGCTGCTCAGAATAAAAAAAGCGACTGGGAAATGAACATAAACGGGATGGGCCGGCAGGCCCCACAATTTCTCGAGCATGAATGAAAAGGCAACCTCCTAACCGGGGGGCCAGCTCATTCGCCGCCCCCCCAAAAGATGAAGATGAAGGTGAAAGACCGATTGCCCTGCTTCCGGACCCGAATTGAAAACCAGGCGGTAACTTTTGAGCCCCAAGGAATCTGCGATCCGTTTCGCTTGGAGAATCAATCTTCCGGCCAGATTTTCATCCTCGGGGGCGAGCTCGGCCACTCCCTCGACATGTTTCTTAGGAATGATAAGAACGTGCGTCGGCGCCTTGGGATTGATGTCATGAAAGGCGTAGACCGTTTCGTCTTCATAAACGGCCTGGGAGGGAATCTCTTTTTTAAGGACGCGACAGAAAAGACAATCAGGCATGGCGGCCTCCGCTCGTCACAATTTTTCAATCAATCGATCCAAACGTCTCAAACAGGTCTTTTTGCCAAGGACCCGCATCACCTCAAAAATCCCCGGACTCACCCCTTTTCCCGTCAACGCAAGGCGAAGGGGGTGAATGAGGACTTTCGCCTCAACTCCTCCCCGTTTGGCCGATTCGCGCAAGAGGGCCTCCAATTTTACGACGTCTTCGAAATCCCGTAAAGGCTCCAAAATTTTCTTTAAATCAACGAGCTTCCCTTGAAGGCCGGGAGTTCCGAGGGAACGATTCATCGCCTCCAAATCGTAAGTCTCCACCTCATGGAAACAATAGGCCGCTTCCCCCTCAAGGTCTTTGAAAGTTTGAATGCGTTTTCGGAAAAGGAGGGCGATACGGCTGAACTGGTCCCTCTTCATTGCGAGGTCACCGCAATGACGGGCAATTCTTTCTAAATATTCCTCCTCGGCGAGCGCCCTTAGGTGTTGGGCATTCATACAACGTAATTTCTCAAGATCAAATCGCGCCCCGGAACGAATCAGTCTCTTCAAAGAAAATTTCTCGATCAGTTCTGGAGGACGAAAGAACTCTTGGTTCCCTTCGGGCCCCCAGCCGAGAAGGGCCAGATAATTGAAAAGCGCCTCCGGAAGAAACCCTTCCTTCTGGTAATGCTTAAGCGAAACGGCGCCGTGCCGTTTGGAGAGGGGGCTCCCATCGGAACCGAGAATAAGCGGAAGATGGACATAGCAGGGTGCCTTCCATCCGAGCGCTTCAAAAAGCAGGAGCTGTTTCGGCGTATTGGTCAGGTGATCTTCTCCGCGGATCACATGGGTAATCCCCACTTCATGATCATCCACCACACAGGCCCAATGGTAAGTGGGAAAGCCGTCGGATTTGACGATGACCAGATCTTCAAAGAGTTCCGTGTTAAAACCGATCTGGCCTCGGAGTCCATCTTCGAAGCGGACCTCCCGCTTTGGCATGCGAAAAAGAAGGGCCCCCTTCCCCTCCCTTTTTTCTTCGTAAACGAGCCCTCTGGAAAGGAGCGTTTCGGCGTATTTTTGATAGATTCCGATCCGCTCACTCTGCCTAAGAGGGACCCCCTCCCAAGAAAGGCCGAGCCATGATAGTGAATCAAGGATTTCCTTCTCAAACTCCGGTTTTGATCGTTCCCGATCCGTGTCTTCGATCCGAAGGAGGAACTTTCCCTTTTGGTTTCGGGCGTAGAGAAAGTTAAAAAGCGCCGTCCGGGCGCCGCCGAGATGCAAAAGGCCGGTGGGGGAAGGGGCGAAACGAACAATGACCATCACTTAAGGAAGGGAGAAGGTGGGAATCAGCCCTTTTTGGTCTCCAAGGCCTCCTTAATCAAATCAAAGACCCTGCTCAGATCGAGGGGCTTTCTCAGGCTCGCGAAAGCGCCGGCACCGATGATCTCTTTTTCTTTGTAAGAAGGAAGGTAACCCGACATAATCACCACGGGGGTGCCGCAGATCTTTTGGATTTGCTCCAGCGCTTCCCGACCTTCCATCTTGGGCATCAGAACGTCAAGAAAAATCAAGTCGTAGCTCTCGCCCCGTAACTTCTCAAGCCCCTCTGGGGCGTTGAGGGCGGTGTCCACCTCATGATTCTCCTCTTGAAGGATACTCGCGAATTCGTCACAAACTCCTTTTTCGTCATCAATGATCAGAATCTTTGCCATGCTTTTCCTCCGCCCTTAAATCGGCAACTTGAAATTTTCTCTCAACGTCTCGATGTAGCTTCGCCTCGAGCTTTTAATCAATCGGAAAGGAAGCGGGGAACGTGTGATCTCGATTGAAGTAGTTTCGTCCACTTCCATATTTTCCTGGCCGTCCGCCGTGAGGAGGGCCTGTTCCCCTTCTCGGTCGCACTCGATTCCGATCGTTACTCTTTCATCGGCCCGAACCACAAGGGACCTTAGTGCTAAGGCGTGGGGACAAATGGGGGTAATCACAATCGCCTCGAGCTTCGGGTGAACCATGGCCCCGCCCGCTGAAAGGCAATAGGCCGTCGATCCGGTGGGTGTCGAGACGATGACTCCATCCCCAGAGAATTTAGTCAGGGTTTCTCCGCTCACTTCCACCCGAACCCGAAGAAGCCGGGTCAAACCTTCGCGAGAGACCACAATGTCATTGAGGGCCTGGAACCGCCTTTCCCTCCGATTCTTTTCGCTCCGAGCCCAACAGGCAAGCATCAATCTTTCCTCAATCTGGCTTTTTTCCAAAAAATAAGTTTGAAGCTCATCAAACATCTCTTCGGTCTTCACGTCGGCGAGAAACCCCAAGCTTCCCACATTCACGGCGAGGACGGGAATGGAACGCTCCTTCATCTGATTCGCAAGCCGGAGGATCGTCCCGTCGCCCCCGAGACAAACCGCGAGAGACGCTTCCTTTAAGACCTCTTCGAGAGGAGATTCGAGGGTATCTTGCACTTCCACGGAACGTTTTGAAAGCCAGGTGCGAAGCTCGGTGAGCCACTTTTTGGCGTTCAGCTTTCTCGGATTAACAACAATTCCTATTTTATGCATGAAGACTTATTGGAGCGGAAGGGAGGCGTTCATCCGCCGGAGGATCTGGGAAGCCACTTTTTCCGGGGAGAGGCCGAAGCGGTCTAAGAGGAATTCACGCGAGCCCTGTTCGATGAATTCGTCGGGAAGCGCAAAACGGTGGAGGAAAACCTCGGAAGCGACTCCTCGCCTTTCAAGAAACTCGAGGACCTTGGAGCCAAAACCTCCGGTGAGGTTGTGTTCTTCGAGGGTGAAAAGAATCCGGTTCTTTCGGATCGTCTCAAGAAGGAGTTTCTCATCGAGAGGCTGGGCAAAACGAAGGCTGAGAACGCTCGCCTCCATCCCCTCCCCCGAAAGAATTTGAGCGGCTCGATAGGCCACTTCCACCATACTCCCCAGAGCCAACAGGGCCGCGTCAGGGCCCTCCCGTAAGAGCTCCCCTTCCCCGAGCTCAAACTCTTTGGCAGGAAACTGCTCATGAAATTTGGGAATATTGCCACGAGGATAACGCAGGGCAAAAATTCCGGGGTAATTCAGCCCGATTTTTAACATTTGGAACATTTCCGCCTCATCCCTCGGAGCCCCGATCGCCGCCCCTGGGAGATGACCCAAGTAACTGATATCAAACACCCCATTGTGGGTTGCGCCGTCGGCCCCCACGAGTCCGGCGCGGTCCAGGGCGAGAACGATCGCGAGGCGCTGGAGGGCCACGTCATGAATAAGTTGATCCTGAGAACGCTGAAGGAAAGTGGAATAAATCGCACAGACGGGCTTCAGCCCCCCTTTCGCCAATCCTCCTGCAAAGGTGACGGCATGTTGTTCCGCAATCCCGACATCGAAAAACCGATTGGGATATTCCTTTTGAAAATCCAAAAGACCTGTCCCCGAGGGCATCGCCGCCGTGATGGCCACAATTCGCTCATCCTCCCGAGCCAGCCGAAGAAGGGAATTTACAAATGCTTTGGTGTAAGAAATCCCCTCCATTTTCGCCTTTTCCTCTTCCTGGGGACTTTTGATCTTCGCGCCGGTCTTCACATCGAAAGGGGTGACGCCGTGAAGACGCTCCGCATCCTTCTCGGCCCACTCCACCCCTTTTCCCTTTTGAGTCACGATGTGAAGGAGACAGATATCTTTCACCTGTTTCACATTAGAAAGGGTATTTACTAATCCCAAAATATCGTGTCCATCGATCGGCCCGAAATAGCGAAATCCGAGCTCTTCGAAGAGGATGCCGGGAACCAGAAGATGCTTCATCCCTTCGAGACCCGCCGTGGCAAAACGCCTCAGGCGAGGGAAACGTTCCAACTGACGCTCCACCTCCGCTCGAATCCGGTTGTAAAGAGGGTTGGTGATGACCTTATTGAGATACTTGGAGATGGCCCCGACATTCTTAGAAATGGACCATTCATTATCGTTCAGGATCACAAGCATCTCAGGCCTCAGGTGACCGGCGTTATTGAGCGCCTCATAGGCGAGACCCGCCGTGAGGGAACCATCCCCCACGACCGCGATGACCTTTTCGTCTCCGCCCCTCTGATCTCGAGCGATGGCGAGTCCGAGCGCTTGGGAGATTGCGGTTCCTGCGTGAGCCACAATAAAATGATCGTGAGGACTCTCAAAAGGAGAAGGAAAACCGCTTAAGCCGCCGAATTGTCTTAAGGAAGACATCCGATCGCGCCGACCCGTGATCATCTTGTGGATATAAGCCTGATGCCCCACATCCCAACAGATCTTATCCCGAGGGGAATCGAAGACGTAGTGGAGAGCGATATTCAGTTCGAGGGCCCCCAGACTCGCCCCGAGGTGCCCCCCGGTCTTGGCCACCGTTTCGATCAGGAGTTGACGGTATTCCTGTGCGACTTCGGGCAGCTTTTCGCGGGGAACCTCTTTTAAGTCTTCCGGAGAGTTAATCTTTGAGACCCACTGGGACATAGTTTTCGGTAGGAATTCTTTTCCAAAGAAAATCGGCCAGACTGAGGAGCCCTTTTCCCCTTCTCCCAAACACCTCAACTTCTTCCTTCGCCTGTCGGATGAGGCCCTGGACCTTTTGCCGGGCTTGGTCAGGATTCATTAATTGGAGGTAACCGTCGCCGTCCATTATATCATCGACAACCTGGAAGGCAAGGCCAAGGGCTGCGCCGAACCGTCGAATTCGTCTGAGTTTCTCAGGAACATCGGTCCCCATGATCGCACCAACCATCACACTGGCTTCGATTAACCGGCCGGTCTTATGCCGATTGATGGTATCGAGGGTGGAAAGGCGAGCGGGACGGCGGGATCCGTTCTTGGAAAGGAGAATATCAGCGACCTGTCCACCGACCATTCCTTGAGTCCCGGCCGCTTCGGCCACTTCGTGAAGGAGTCGGACCGCCTTCTCAGGAGGTTTCACCTCACCCAAAAGTTGAAATGCCCGTGTGAGAAGTGCATCCCCTGCCAAAATCGCAAGGGCTTCGCCAAACTTCCGGTGACAGGTGAGTTTGCCCCGACGCACGCGATCGTTGTCGAGGGCCGGTAAATCATCGTGCACCAGCGAATAAGCGTGAATCAGCTCTATCGCGCAAGCGGGGACCAAAGCTTGCTTCGCCTCTCTTCCGACAGCTTCACAGGCATGGAGAACCAGGAGGGGGCGAAAGCGCTTGCCCCCATTCAAGACCGCGTAACGCATCGCCTCGTGGATTTCTCGCGGGTGGGTGGTCGCCACGGGAAGACACCGCTTCAAAGTAGCTTCGATTAGATCTAAATGATTGTCATTGCGAGGCAACGTTCCAAATGAGGCCGAAGCAATCTTAGTACGGGATTGCTTCGCCTCGCTGCGCGAGGCTCGCAATGACGGCCAATTTCTATTCCTTCCCCTTCTCATCAAATTCAAAATTCTCTCGTTTCAGGGATCCGTCGAGGGTTTTCGTAAGGATTTGAATTTTCTTTTCCGCCTGCGCTAATTTATCACTGCAGGCGCGGGAGAGACGGACTCCCTCCTCGTACTTCTTCAAGGCCTCATCCAGCGGGATATTCCCGGTTTCAAGTTCTTCAACAATCTTTTCGAGCCGTTCCAGGGCCTTCTCAAATTTTAGTTCTTCGGACGCCTCTTTGCTCATTTCTCTTGATCCCCTTCCGGTTTGACTTCCTCAACTTTGGATTCGATCACACCCCGATGAAGCCGGGTCCGTAAAATTTCACCCCGCCTCACCCGGCGAGCCTCCCGGAGGAGGTCTCCTTTTTCATTAAAGGTGAGGCTGTAGCCCCGTTCGAGAATCGCAAGGGGACTCAAGGCTTCCAGCCGTCCCACCCAATTTCGGAAGAGTTGGTCTTTTTCACGAACGAGGCTCTTTAAGTAATTCTGAAGCTGTCTCAGGAGCTCGTCAAGCCGCTGGGTGAATTGGTTAATCAAAGTGAGTGGCTGGCGAAAGGCATAACTTTCCTCGAGAACGCGAAGGGCTTCCTTCATTTCCTCAAAGAGGCTTTGCACGGAATTGCGTAACCGCGTATTGAAATCGCTAAGCCGAGTCTCCAAGTCTTCTCGATTTTGGACCACCAATTCCGCGGCGGCCGAGGGGGTGGGGGCCCGAAGATCGGCGACCCAGTCCGAGATCGTCCAGTCGATTTCGTGGCCGACGGCAGAAATCACCGGGATCCGGGAGCGGAAAATGGCGCGGGCGACGACCTCCTCATTAAAAGCCCACAAATCTTCCAGGCTTCCCCCTCCCCGTCCCACAATGAGAACGTCGATATCCTCGAACTGATTCATCTCCTCAATGGCGCGTGCAATTTCCTCCGCAGCTCCTGCTCCCTGAACCCGAACTGGATTCAAAAGAACATTGGTCCCCCTGAACCGCCGGTTCACCACGTGAAGAATGTCCCGGATCGCAGCTCCGGTGGGACTGGTGACAACCCCTACCGTTCTTGGAAAACGAGGGATCGGCCTTTTTCGATCCGAATCAAAAAGGCCCTCTTTCGCCAGTTTCTCCTTCAACTGAAGGAAGGCGAGTTGAAGGGCGCCGAGTCCCTTGGGTTCGATGCGTTCTACGTAAAGCTGATAATCGCCGCGCGGCTCGTAAACTGAGATTTTTCCAAAACAAATCACTTGAAGGCCGTCTTTGAGGTCGAATTTGATGTTCCGGTTGAAGCGGGAGAAGAAGGCCGCTTTCAAGACCGCCTCGTCATCTTTGAGATTAAAGTACATGTGGCCGGAGTGATGGTGTTTGAATCCCGAAATCTCTCCCTCGACCCAGATTCCGGGAAAGGCAGATTCCACGAGATCGCGAAGGTGACGGGTAATCTCTTTAACCGTATAAATCTTCGGCCCGCCGCCATCGTCGTCATTGCGAGGAGTTCCGCCCGGTAGGGCGGGACGACGAAGCAATCCCGAAGTTGATTTCATCGAATGCCCGCCGTCTTTAAAGGTTGGGTTATCCTTTCATGAACCCTTCGGATCGAGACTGTCCTCCCCGTCTCGGGATCGACCTCAAAGAGGGCCCCCGAGATACGGGCATCTTCCCTCGCCACCTCGAGGCGCATCGGCATCTGCGTGATAAACATCCTAAGAACCTGCTCAATCTCCCTTCCAATGACCGAGCGGTAAGGACCGCACATGCCGAGTTCGGTAATGTAACCGGTTCCCTTCGGAAGAATTGTCTCGTCAGCGGTCTGAACGTGCGTGTGCGTCCCAAAAACCGCACTCACCCGGCCATCCAGGTACCAACCGAGGGCAACCTTCTCGGAGGTCGCCTCCGCGTGGATATCGACAAAAATCAA
>CAZMFE010000039.1:0-10115 GCA_964565495.1 uncultured bacterium | reverse complement strand
CCAGTTTAGCAAATTTCTCTACCTTAAAATGGTCCAGTTTATTGGGAGCAGGTCATAGTTTAGCTTCCCTTTGCTTTTTTTGCGATGTGAATTTTTGTGGCGGTTTAACTCGGCTGTGGCTCCAGAAGTCTGATTTTCAAGGCGTGGCTCCCCTTCGGCTCACCGTTGATTAAGACTTCGCATTGATATCCTCCCGCTACATCAAATTTCAAATTTTGAAGTTGGATGGGCAGGGCGAGATGTTGTTCTTCTCGATGATCGTCACTGACATCGACATTGCACTCGGCTTTGAAGATCATTCCCTTTTCACCAACAAGCCGAATTTCGATCCTATTTTTTCCGATATCCTTGATCGTAATTTTAAGTCTCACCAATACGAACATCAGGGGATGGATGCAGGGAATTTTTTGTGCGAGTATCTCGTTGAATCCAGCGCCTACAAGGGTGAATTTGTTTCGGTCATTTGCTGCTGCGTAGTCCGCAAAGATCAAATCAGCCACTTCCATTCTTAAGCTCCTTCGGTTGGGTTGCGTCATCGCAACCATTTGTTCAAAAAAATTTACCAGGTTTGCAAATAACGATGCAGTTCCTCAATTGGGATAGTGTGTTGCTTTCCCAACTTTCTTGCGTGAAGCCTTCCCTCAGCAATCATCTTGCGGACGGCTTGGGTCGTGATCCGTGCTTCCTTCGCAAACTGAGAAACTGACAAGACATTCTCAGCAGCCTTTGCTGTAAAAGAACTCATCGGCAGGATAGATTTGTACTCGGCTTCCTTCTCCCTTACCGATAAAGCTCCGTTACCCATCGTGATTTTGAAATCCCTCACCTTAATCACGGAAGACAAGCTATCACATTAGTTGCGAAGTCGCAACCAAAATTTTGGTACGGCAAGTTAGCTCAATAGAATTAAACAAATTCAAGGATTTCCTGGTGTTTCTTACGCTTCTCAACCTCGATCCTTAAAGCCATACCCAGAATGTCGAAAAACTTTACCAACGTTTCGATGGTGATATTATCAGCCCCGCTTTCAATACGGCTCACGAGTTGCTGAGAAACCCCCATCTTCTTCGCCAACTCTGCCTGAGTGAGGCCCATCGCTTCTCTGACTTCTGCTAGTTTCTCGGCAATCTTTAACTTGGCTGTTTCAACTTCAAATTGCCGTTGGAAACGTTTGCTTTTTCTGAGTTCTTCGTGAAGATCATCTTCAAATTTCTTGAACTTATACTTTCTTCCACTTTCCACCTGATTCACCCCTTTCATTCGCTAAAATCCACCTTGTGGTACTTGTGAAGCACTTCACAAATTTCCTTTCGGTGTAAAGCAATCTCAATATCCCTTTCTGGGATTGCATCGGTTTTCTTTAAAAATGCGTGGAGGAGGATCACCTTATTCCGTATGAGAAAGAAGTAAAGAACCCGATGCCTCCCTGGCCTTAACTCATAGAGTCCTGTTTTCTCCCCTAAATAGTCTGCAAAGGGGCGACGCATCTTGTAGCCCACATCGGATAAGTGATTCAAGTAAGCGTACACTTTCGATTTTTCATTCGTCGGCAAGCGCTTAATGTAATCTCGAACGGGCGCATTATCCTTCTCATCCACAAAATAGAGGATTTCAAAACTCAACGATCCCTCCTTTCTTTTCGGCTCTTCAGAGTCTTCTTAAGCTAAAGGAAGTATACAACCTAAAAGTTGTATTTTCAAGCCCGATCTAAAGTCCCTTTGATCCCTGGAACAATGGAGCAACCTGTCAATATTCTCTCTGAAGGGTTTGGTGTCCAAAAAGTGTCCACGGGATAGCTAAAAAGGGCCAAAAAGCGGGGAAAGGCGATGAATGAACAAGACGGCCTAATTGACGCAGATTTAAAGAGTTGGACACGATTTCAACAACTTACGAAAAACCCCACGATAGAGTCCGGAGGCCTGTGCTCTGTCCAGTTGAGCTACGGGCGCAGAAAAACAATGCTCTTCATAGGTCTTCCACGTAAGACTTTAATTTCCCGTACCATCGCTTGAAAATATTGTAACCCGTGGGGGGAGCGCCGCTTTGAACCTCTCTCGCCACAAAATCCTGGGTATCTCGGATCTCACTCCTGGGGTAATAGTAGCGGAGAATATCGGTGTAGCGGTAGCCCAATTCTGCAAGATGTTTGGCTCCCCATTGGCACATCCCCACCCCATGCCCCCAGCCTCGTCCCTTGAAAAGAAACCGATCCCCTTTCTTCTCTACGCGAATCTTCGTACTTCGGATCCGATCGGGACCGAGGGCCAAACGAAATCCGTTGGCCGAGAGTCTCAAAGAACCTTGGGCGTGCCGAATCACGAAAAAACGGGGGCGTTCTGACTCATCGAGCTTGTCAGGAGTGATCATTTCGAGACCCTCTAAAGCGTAGCCTTTTTTTGCCAAAAGATTCTGGACCTCTGAGACGGAAAATTCGGCTTTCCAAGCATCATATTTGGAACCGACGCAGAAAGGGCATTCGACCCCCTTCAGCGAGGGGTGAGGTTCAATCTTCCATTGATAATCCGCCCGAGTCGTTTTTCCTCCACAGGTGGAGTGAAAAAAAGCGGGGAAAATTTTTCCGTTGTGGGTGAGGATTTCACCGCGAGTATCGGCGATGGCTTGATTGGAGAGGGGGTGCTCAATCGATTTTCCGCTGTAAACCTGGCTCCCCACATCCGCGCTCAGGGTGAAAGGGAAATCTCTGTTTTCGATATTCTTGAAAATCGCATAAGTCCGGGAGACCACCGCCTGGGCCTTCAGGGCCTCCTTCGGCCAATCCGGATTCGATTCCCAGGGAAGAACTCCCTTCAGATAGTCCTCGACGTCAATCTCGTTGACTACGGTCAGACTTCGGGCCGGATTTTTTAGAAGCTGGATCACGTTGTGATATTTCCGATTTTCGATCTCGACCTCCTTCATCTGGCTTGTGATGCGAAGGCGGCTCACGGGGTAAAGGGTCGTCCCCATCTGAATTCCAGAAGGAGTCGATCGGACAACGAGTGGAGACAAAGAGGCTCCTTCGCTCAGAAGGGAGTCCTGGGGAGGGAACCCCCGGATTTCATAAGGTCCCTTGACAGCGATCCGAACTTCGGGTTTCTCATAAAAAAGGGCCACCCGTACCGTGCCGAGGAGCGCTTGAGAGGAGGGAATTTCAAGGGAACTTTTTTTCACCTCATCGGAATCCTTTTCCCAAGGCCAAAAGGAGGCGAAGAGGAGAAAAAGACAAAAAAGCCCTCTCGGAAAAATTCCAAGCAACGACATAAGGGGAAATTATTCTAACACAGACCTCAGAACTTGGTCAGAAAAACGCTGTGATGATGGTTCACCACATCTTGGGTCTGAGGGAGGGAACAGTTTTGAATCGGATAAGCGCAGACCGCGACGATCCTTACGGTTTGAAACCATTCGTGGACCTTTTCCTCGTAGGCCTGAAACTCAAGCCAATCTTCCGCCTCAAGCCAGCCCAGATCTCCGACCCCCCGGAACGCCGTGAATCCGGAGCGTTTCTTTTCCTCAATGAACCTCTCCATTTTCCCCAAGACTTTTCGTCCCGAGAACCGCCCTCGATCGAGGTACCAGCGCTCGGCCGGAAGGATGAGGAGTTGTCCGGTTTCGACAAAACGGCTCAGGTCAAACCCCCGTTGCAAGGTCTCAACCGCGGGCAGGATTCCCACGGAACGCGAAACCACCCAAAGGCAAGCGTCCTTATTGACCAGGCCGAGTCGAAGAAAAGGGATGACGACGCGAAAGAGATCTTCCCTTCCTCGGTAAAATTGGTAGAAATGTCTCCCGACCGAGGCAGCGACAGGGATATCTTGGAACGCCGAGGTCCTCATAGCTATTGTAAAAGTAACATCCCTTTTACCTGAAGACAAGGGGACCCCTCAAAAATTGCGAAAAAACTTCACAAAGAAATTTAAAATGCCATTAATGTCGTTGTTGAACTAAAACTCGTGGGGTTGGTGGGTCTCGTGGGGTTGGTGGGGTTTCTGGGAGGATGGCTCAAGCTGGATGGTGGTGTGATGAATCCCAAATTCGCGGGAGAGAATCGCGTTGACCTCTTTGAGAAGCGAGCTCGGTTCGACACCGGGCTGAGTCCCCAGGTGGGCGCTGAGAGCCTCCTTACCGCTCGAGATGGTCCAAACATGGAGATCGCAGATCTCTTCAACGCCGGGAAGGGAAAGGAGCCGGGATCCGAGCCGGCCAATGTCCACATGGGCCGGAGTGGCCTCCAGAAGCACTTCGACGACGTCGCGAAGAATCTTCCAGGCGCCCCAGACAATTAAAACCGCAATCCCGAGGCTCACCCAGGGATCGGCATAGAGCCACCCCGTCTTTTTGATCACGAGCGCCGCCAGGATCACCCCCGCCGATCCCAAAAGATCAGCCAGCACATGGTAAAAAGCGCTGCGGACATTGACGCTCTCCCTCACAAAGCGACGAAGAAACACAGCAATGAAAAGATTGAAGAGAAAACCGAGGCTCCCAATTCCCAACATTAAGGAACTGGCGATCGGAGGGGGGGCGTTAAAACGTCGGAGGGCTTCTCTCGCCACAAAGAGGGCGATCGTGACAAGGCCGACGCCATTCACGAGGGCCGCTAAAATCTCAACCCGATGAAAGCCGTAACTCATTTTTCGAGTCGCGGGCTGAGAGGCAATCCAGGAAGCGAAAAAAGCAAGCCCTAATGCGCCGGCGTCGGTCAGAAGATGAGCGGCGTCAGCGGTGAGGGCTAAAGAATGGGTGAGTTTTCCGCCGACGAACTCAATGAACGCGAAGACTAGAGTTGCAACGCACGCAAATTTAAGAGCTCGCTTGGCGGACATAGGAGACCAAAGACAAAAGACCGAAGACCAAAGACCTCGGCGAGGCACCCCACGCCGAAAATGTTTTTAGGTCTTTAGTCTTCGGTCTATGGTCTTCTAATCGATTAAGCGAAACTTTTCAACCGGGCCCAGGTTTGTCGGCCACAAACGCCGTCGGCCACAAGGCCGTTGTCCCTTTGAAAATCCCGAATGGCCTTCCGCGTCCGGGAGCCCACCTTCCCATCAATCGTACCCTGATAGTAGCCGGCACCCTTGAGGGCTCGTTGAATGGCCGCCGCCGGGAGTTCGAAACCGGAAGGAGTTCGGTAAATCGCCCCTTCGGTAAGCTGGCCCAGGACCGAAGCACCACCGGCTGCAGGCGATGCTCCTCGCTCTTGGGCTGATTTTAGGGCCAATTCCGTATCTTTCAGGGATTGATCCAAACGGGCCACCTCACTCTGAAGCGTTCCGATCTGAGTCTGTAAGTTGGTGACGTCGCGCTGGTGCCGATTCTTTGTGGTGCAACCGGTTGTCAGAACTAGGATCCCCAAAATGGCCGTTGTGAAAAGACTGACTCCTCGTCTCATCCTTGCTTCTCCTTCTCTAGTATCTCTAGATTTTTGATTCTCGAAACTCTGAGAAATTTATCGACTCGTCCTGGCCGAAGGTTTATAACTATTTTACCTTTATCTTCCGAGTTTTTGCGAGGAGCTCGGTCGCCCGATCCAAGGCCTTCTTCTCCGCCTCCTCTCGAGTGGCGCCTTCGGTTTTCGCGATCCAGGCGCCCGGGCTGACATTGTCGACCGTGCAGTAGTATCGATCGCCCAATTGGTAGGAGGTCACGTTGATTTCCCATCCAGCCGCCTGGGCCTTCCGCTTCGAATAATTCTGGGGTCTCATGGGTCTCGTTCTAAGGTTTCTCGATCGGGCGGGCGACGAGATTCCCCCATTCGGTCCAGCTCCCGTCGTAGTTTTTCACGTCTTTCTGACCCAAGAGGTACTTCAAGACAAACCACGTATGGCTCGAACGCTCACCAATCCGGCAATAAGCCACAATCGGCTTCTTGAAAGAAATCCCTGCTTCGGAATAAAGCTTGCGGAGTTCCTCTCGCGTCTTGAAAGTCCCGTCTTCGTTACAGGCCTTGCCCCAGGGAATGCTTTTCGCGCCGGGAATGTGACCTCCTCGTTGACAGGTTTCGGGAAGTCCCGGAGGAGCCAGAATTTCTCCGGTGTATTCCTGGGGACTTCGGACATCGACGAGATCGATTGCCTTTTTCTCGATCCCCTTCTCCACTTCGGTGAGAAACGCTCGAATCGAGAAATCGGGGTTTTTGGCTGCGTAAGGCTTCCGCGGGTAACTTGGAGTCTCCTTCGCGAGCTCTCGGCCTTCCTCGATCCATTTTTTTCGGCCCCCGTTCATCAGGCGTACCTCGGAGTGCCCATAAATTTTGAGTTGCCAGAAGGCCCACGCGGCAAACCAATTATTATTGTCGCCGTAAAGAACCACAGTCGTATCATTCCCGATCCCCGATTCGGACAGGAGTTTTTCAAACTTCTCCTTCGGGATGATGTCGCGCCGGAGCGTGTCGCAAAGCTGGGTGTTCCACGCCCAGCCCAAAGCGCCGGGGGCATGACCCTCCTCGTAGGCTTTCGTGTCGACATCCACTTCGACCACGCGGACGTTGGGATCTTTGAGGTGCTCTTGGACCCAACTTGTCGACGCCAAGACTTCTTCTTCGGTTAGAACGGCCATCTTGAACCCTCCTCTAAATTTTATTTTCCTCCAATCCTAAAGGCTCGTCAAGTCCGGGAGATTTCTTCCGGGCTGATCCGCTTAGCGACAAGCCTAAGGAATTCGTCCATATCAAAAGGCTTATAAACGTAATCCGTGATATTGAGCCTCAGGGCTCGCAGGTAGACATTTTCGTCCGTGTAGCCGGTAATTAAGATTTCAGGCACCCGCTTACGTTTTTTTTCTTGCTGGAGTTCACGGAGCCTCTGAATCAGTTCGATTCCGTCCATTCCAGGCATCCGGATGTCGGAGATGACGAGGCCAAACTCCTGATCCTGGGCCTTCCGAAGGGCTTCGAATCCGTTGCGCGCCCTTTCAGCCCGGTACCCTTGAGACTCCAATACCTTTCCCAAGCTCTGGAGGACCAACTCGTCGTCATCGATCAGGAGAATCGGTTTGGACACGGCTCGCGACCTTCGTTGCGAAGAGAAGAAAGTCGGTATGAGAGACCATCCGTTGGACGGGACGAGTCTTTCCTTCCCGCGCGAGGAGGGGACGAAGGAGAATCTCGCACGATTCGATCCGGAGGAAGCCCGCTTTTCGAAGCGCCGCGGCCATCTGTTCAATCTGATTGAAGGTCGGATTCAGACTCACGAGCACCCCGCTTCCCCGAAGCGCTTCACGGACCGCCTCGACTTCCTCCCAAGGCTCGGGAATGTCAAGGATCGCGGCATCAAATTCTTTTTCAGGAATCGCTTCCCGCGCCTCCCGCCTTTCGAAGGAGACCCACTCGCTTAACTTGGCACGGCTCAGATTCTTTCGGGCCAGCTCCAAGAAATCATCCCGCCGGTCGTAGGTGAACACTTTTCCTGTCGGACGAACCGCCTCGGCCAAAATCAAGGTCAGGGCCCCCGAACCGGTTCCAACCTCCAGAACCTTGGTTCCGGATCGAATTCCGGCCCTCAAAAGAATCAAGCCGGCATCTTTGGGATAAATCACCCCGCTCTCTCGCGAGGCTTTCATCATCAGGTCTTCCGGGCTGGGGCGAAGAAGGTAGGCCGCGGCGTGTTTGCAATCGATTCGCGACCCGTATTCCTGACCCCTCCAGGAACCCACGTCCAGGGGGCTCCCTCGATGAATCGAAATCCGCTTTCCCGGGGCTACGCTAATCAAATAACTGATCTCATCTTCAAACCAGAGAAGAACCAGGTCTCCTTCTTGGATCTGATTGAGTCTTTCTTGAGATTCGAGCGCGTGTTCCATCGGCCGATCATCCCCTCAGGCGTTAACCCGCCTTTACGATCCCTTTGAGTAGAATCCCGATCAGGTAGCCGGCGGCGGCAGCGAAGATTCCGATGAGGAGAACTTCAAGGCCGCTTTTGATCCAAGGCCGGCGGGTGATCGTGGTTTTAATCCCCCCCAGAAGAAAGAGAGCGGCGCCGGTAAATCCAAGCGAGGTTTTCAAAGCCAAAGGGGTGTCCAGAACAATGAGGGGAACGAGCGGAATAAAACCCCCGACAAGGAAAGAAGCGCCGACGACGGTACCGACTTTAAAAGGAGAATCCATACTTTCAAGAATCAGGCCGAGTTCCTCCTCCATCATACATTTGAGCCAGATCTTTTTGTCCGCCGTGATCCTCTCGACCACCAGGTCGAGTTCTTTTTCATCGTGGAACCCCTTCGCCCGGTAAATCCTCCGGATCTCGTCACGCTCCCGTGCGGGGGTCTCTTCAATCTCTCTCTTTTCCCGGGCGATTTCGTTCTCAAAGAATTCCTGCTGGCTTTTCGTGGAAAGGTAACCTCCGAAAAACATCGAAACCGTACCGGCCAAAACCTCTGCGAGGCCTGAAATGAGGACCACTTGATGGCTCGCAAAGGCGCCGACCACGCCAAAAAGAAAACTCACCGTGCTGATGACCCCGTCATTCATCCCGAAGACGATTTCACGAACGAGTCTGCCCGCGGGCGAATGCCAAGCCTCTTCTTCGTAAATCCGCGGGATTTCGAAAATCTCTTTTAATTCTTTAAGAGGGGGCATTCGATCAATTCCTCCAAATCATCAATGATCGCATCCGGCTCGAACCTCTCGAGTTCTCCCGGGGAGCCAAAGCCGTAAGTCACGGCCACCGTCTTGACACGGGCGCTTTGAGCCGTCTCGATATCGATCGCGCTGTCCCCGACGAGAAGAGCCTCCTCGGGCCCGACGGAGGCCGTGTCCAAAATGTCGAGGAGCGCCTCGGGAGCCGGCTTCTTCGAGAATCCCTGGTCTCCCCCGACCACCCGGAAGAAATAAGAATCGATGGCGAGGCCTCGAAGAATCCTTAAAGAGAAATCCTCGGGCTTGTTGGTCATGACAGCTTGCTTCCGATCCTTGAAAAATTCAAGCACTTTTCTGACCGAAGGATAAAGACGGGTATGGTCAAGAAGGTGTTCCCCGTAGCGCGCGCGAAAGAGTTTGATCGAACGCTCCAAAGGGGCTTCCCCGCGAACAACCTCTTTTAAGGCCTGACGCATCAGATTCCTCACCCCATTGCCGACAAAGGAACTGACCTTCTCGATGGGAAGGCGAGGAAATTCCAACTCCTGAAGGGTCCAGTTCACCGCGTCGGCGATATCTCGACGCGAATCGATAAGAGTACCGTCGAGATCGTAGATGATAAGTTTGATCATATCGCCTCGTCATGACTCAAGGGTCACAGGAATCGCGCCAGCCTTCTTCATTTCGTCGATGGCCTTTTCGCTATCTCCCGGTTTAATGTCGACTCCGCGGATGGCATCGGCGAGGAGATAAGTCTCGAAGCCGAGCCGGCAGGCATCGAGAACGGTGCCCTTGACGCAATAATCGGTGGCGAGGCCTCCGACGAAGACACGCTTGATTCCTTTTCGCTTCAGATAGAGTTCCAGATTGGTCCCTTCAAATCCGGAATAGGCATCCGCCTCAGGACGCATCGCCTTGGAAATCACCGTCACAGGGAAAGGGAGTGCCAGATCGGGACGGAATCGGGCGCCCTCAGAATCTTGAATACAATGAGGGGGCCAGGGCCCGCCCCGTTCTTTGAAAGACGAGTGATTCTTCGGATGCCAGTCCCGCGTGGCAAAAATGGGGAGGTTTCGCTTTTCGAATTCTTCCAAATAGCGGTTCAAGACCGGAACGATCCGGTCACCTTCTTTCACCGCGAGCGCCCCCCCGGGGCAAAAATCCTTCTGAACATCCACAATGATCAAAGCTGTTTCGCGATCGAGGGAGGCCATTTTTGTCTCAATCCCAATTAATTTTACCACAAAAGGGACCAGGCCCTTTTTGCCTTGATTTTTCTACCCCCTTGTCAAAACTGAAGAAATCGCTAAACTAAAAGGGATCAAAATGACCCGGGACCAATTTATCTCCCTTTTCTTCATCGCCCTCCTCCTTTTCGTTGTCTATGAAATCCTGCTGATCCTGTCCCCTTTTCTAAGAGCCATCTTCTGGTCCGCCATCCTGGCCTTTGGTTTCTACCCCCTGTATGGCAAGTTAAAACTACGGTTAAAGACCCATGAAACCGTCGCCGCCCTGGTGATGACCGTTCTCATCTTTCTCC
>CAZMFE010000038.1:0-10309 GCA_964565495.1 uncultured bacterium | reverse complement strand
GTTCGTCATTGCGAGCCCCGAAAGGGGCGAAGCAATCTCAAGGGATTGCTTCGTCGGCCTTCGGCCTCCTCGCAATGACGGTAGCACGCAGGATGGGAAGGCCCGCAATGAGGTTGCTTGCCAGTCAGAAGACCTGCCTGTTTGAAACCACGTCCGCCACGGTTCTTCCCGCCACAACGCACGGCGGGTCCGCCAAGAAGTTTGGCGGAGGTGGACACTTCTCCGAGAGAGGGAAGGAATGCAAACAGCCAAAATCTCACTCCTGTTTTTCGCCTCGTTTTTTCTCTTTTCACCTGTCAGTTTTTCTGAAGTCAAATCCTCCCAGCCGAACCCCGAGAGGAAGGGCAAAGAGGCCCCCCCGGTCCGGGCCACAGTCACGGCGACCCGAAGAGAAATTTCGGTTGAAGAATCAACCCGTTTTGTCACCGTCCTCGCCCGCGAAGACATTGAAAAATCAGGATCGGTGTTTGTCATCGATCTCCTACGTGCCCTCCCCGGCGTGACCGTGGTTCAGTCCGGTCCCCTCGGACGCACCGTCGGCCTTTTCGTCCGCGGGATGAACGCCAATCAAACATTGATTATGCTGGACGGGGTCCAAATCAACAGCTCCACCACGGGAACGGCGGACAACGCCTTGGCGGATCTGACAACAGAAAACATTGTCTCCGTTGAGAACATTGAGCGAATCGAAGTCCTGAGAGGTCCCCAGAGTACGCTCTACGGGGCCGATGCGGCGGCGGGGGTCATCAATATCGTGACCAAAACGGGTAAGAAGCCCTTCGGGGCCGAGGGGAGATTCGAATACGGGACTCACGAAACCTTCTACGAGGCCGGCGTGGTGGAGGGAGCCTGGAGGGATTTCTCCTATTCAGGATCGGTTTCGCGTCACGATACCGAGGGACCCGGTAAGAATGATGAATTTGAGAATACCCGGGCAAGCACACACGCCAAATATGACCTCACGGACAATTCGAATCTCGACGTCGCCTTTCATTACTACAACGGCCTCGTCGGGCTTGACGACGGAGCCTTTCGGTTAGACCCCAACCACTGGTCGAAGTCCCGCGAACAGGTCTTGAATACGGTTTACACGATCCAACCTTTCGAGTGGTGGGAGCAATCCTTTAAACACGCTTTTTTCCACGATGCCTTACGCGTTAACGATCCTCCAGACCCGGGCACCACTCAGACGGAGAGCCGGTTCAAGCTGGACACGGATCGACACACCTTCGAAACCCAATCGAATTTTTTCATTGGCGATTTTTACGTCCTCACGATGGGTTATGAGTTTGAGCATACCAACACGGTCGTAAAAAGATCGCAGGCCTCCGGCGGTTTTGACGGTCTCACGCGAAGCCACGGTTGGTTTGCTCAAAACGAACTCACGCTTTGGGAAGACTGGACGATCCATGCCGGCATCCGCATTGATGACAATAAGTATTTCGGAACGGAGGCGAGTCCCCTTGTCTCGACGGGGTATTGGTTTGATAAAACGCAAACCAAGTTCAAGGGAAGCTTCGGACGCGGCTTCCGTTCCCCAACCCTGAACGAACTGTTTTTCCCGGGATTTGGGAATCGAAGCCTGCAGGCGGAAGACAGCTGGGGAGGGGACGTGGGGATCGAACAATATTTTTGGGAAAAGCGGATCACTGCCTCAGCCGCTTATTTCCACAACTCGATTGAAAATCTGATTGTTTTTACCGGCTCGCCGACGACGGCCCAGAATATTGCCAAGGCCCGAACTCAGGGGGTGGAGCTTGAGACAAAGATCGCTCCGATTCCTCATCTAGAACTGCGTGCGAATTATACCTACCTCCACGCGATTGATACCGACACCCACAAGCGTCTCACCCGCCGGCCGTGGCATTCGGGTCGTGCAGGATTGAGTTACAGTTTCTGGAAATGCCAACTCAACCTCGATTGGGTCTTCGTGGGAGACCGCGAAGATACGGCCCGCGGTCCCCGGGAGAAAAATCCGGGTTACACAAGACTTGACGCTTTGATCAGTTTCGATTTAAATAAGCACTTTCAGGTCTATTTTCGCGGAGAGAATTTAACGAACGATCATTATGACGAGGCCCTTGGATTTGACAATCCTTCCACCCGACTTTTTGTCGGCACTAAAGCGAGGTTCTAAACCATGAAGAAAATTTCACTTTCTCTTCTCCTGATCAGTCTTACCTTCTTTTCGATGACCCCCTTGTTTGCCAAGGAAGAGGCCGCTTCGCCCCCTCTTGCTCTAAGTCCTTTGAAGGGGGAGGGGACCCTGACCAGCCGGCCCTTCGAATTTTCTCTCACGCGAGGCGAATGGGTGGAGGCCAGAGCGGGCGAGATCTTCACCTCGGGGCCTCCTACGGCCGATTTCATCCTCCCGTCGCTCGCCGAAGCTCCGGTTCCGATCCGTTATCCCCGCTGGGCTGTCCGAGAAGGGTGGGAGGGGACTTTTGTCATCGCGATCGAAGTCCTTCCTACGGGCGAAGTCGGCCGATGGAAAGTGATGGAGTCGACCGGTTACCCCCTCCTCGACCGAGCCGCGACCGAAGCGATTCGCGAGTGGCGGTTTCACCCCGCTCGAGAACAGGCTAAGGCTATCGTGAGCTGTATCCAAATCCCTGTCCTTTTTAAACTCCAAGACTAACCTCTGCTGTAGCCCAGGGTTTCAGCCTAAGGCTGATCCGCCTTTGGCGGAAAACCTTAGGCGACATGTTTTTTCACCTTCGATTTAATTTGACAGTCGCCCCGGAAACTGATAGAGTTTGGGCGGTTGACAGGTTGAATTAGACCGCCAGGTTAGTCCGTTCGCATTCGGTCCTTAGTTAACATTGAGAAGCCGCTTCAGCGACGCGACAAGCTGAAGCGGCTTTTCTGTTGATTAAGGAGGAACACAATGCCGAAGAAACTTTACGTTGGAAACCTGAGCTTTCAGGCGACCGCGGAAGAAGTCCGAGAGCTTTTCGCTGGCTTTGGCCAGGTCGAAAATGTGAGCTTGGTGACCGACCGTTATTCGGGACGTTCACGAGGCTTCGCTTTTGTCGAGATGACTTCCGAGGAATCGGCCAACAAGGCCCGTGAGGCCTTGAACGGCAAGCCCTATCAAGAGAGAAATCTCACTGTGGATTGGGCCCGACCGGAGAGTCAAGGTTCAAGCGGCGGGGGTCGTCGGGATAGAGATTCATCCCAGCGAAAACCTTTTCGTCGCTATTAAGATTAAGCAAACACTTGATCTTTAAAGGGGGCGGGGGAAGTTTTTAATTCTTTCCCCGCCTTTCCTTTTTGAAGCGGATGGACGGATTTCAAAAAGCAGCTCATCTCTTTGAATACGCCCTCATCCGTCTAGCAGGATTTTTCCTCAATCTCCTTCCTTTCTCTTTCACCCTGCGTTTAGCCCGCCCCGGTGGAGTCCTCTTATTTTGGGTCTTAAAACGGTCGCGTCGGATAGCCTTAGAAAATCTCAAACAAGTCTACGGTTCAGAGAAATCCGAAGCCGAGATTCGCAACATTGCCCGAGAGTCCTTTGTCCACCTCGCGGAATTCGGGGCGGAATGGCTCCGGATGCCCCAGATCGCCAAGGATCCCATGCGATACCTGGCGATCTCGGGTGTCCAGAAAATTCATTCCGCCCTGAAACAGGGAAAAGGCGCGATGCTTCTTGTCTCCCACACCGGCAATTGGGAGATCATGGCCTTGATTGTCGGTACTTTAATCGCGAAACCGGTTGGCGCCTCGATCTATGCACTCGCCCGGCCCCTCAAAAACCTCTATCTTTATAAGTACAGCCTTCGCCTCCGTGGACTGACGGGGCTTCAAAGCATCCCCAAAGTCGGCGGAGTCCACGAGACCTTCAACCGACTCAAAGACAATGGAATCGTCAGCACCCTGATCGATCAACGGGTCGGGGAGGGAGGCGTGGAAGTGAATTTTTTTGGCCGTCCCGCCCTGACCACGAGCCTTCCTGCCGTTAGTGCTTTGCGCCTGGGGACACCCCTCTTTTTTCTTTCCTGTCACCGGACTTCTGACTTGCGTTTTATGATGGAGGTAGAGGGTCCCGTGGAAATTGAAAGGACAGGAGACATCAGGCATAACATCCGGGTCAACACCCAACGAATCAACGACCGGCTGGAAGCTGAAATTCGCAAGGATCCCCCTCGCTGGCTTTGGATGCACAACCGTTGGCGTACCCGCCACGGCGCGAAGGATTGACCGTCCCCAATTTTGTGATAATCTAGCTCTTCATGAGACTCACACGGATTTACACCAAAACCGGGGATAAAGGGGAGACCGGGCTCGCTGGCGGGGTTCGGGTTCCCAAGGATTCCGACCGGATCGAGGCCTACGGGACTGTCGATGAGCTCAATTCCATTGTTGGGATCGTGAGAAGCTTTTTTAAAGAACTTTCCAGCCGCGAGCTTTTTCAGAAGATCGACCCCCGGCTTTACAAAATCCAGAATATCCTCTTTGTCGTCGGTGCGGACCTTGCGACAGCTCCGGGCAAGACGTATCCCCATCGGGTGCTCGTTCAGGACAAACAGGTGACGGAGCTCGAGGGCTGGATCGACGAGTGGCAAGAGGATCTCAAACCGCTTCCCGAGTTCATCCTTCCGGGCGGGGGGAAAGTCGCCTCGTTCCTTCATCAGGCGAGGACCGTCTCGCGGCGGGCCGAACGGCTTGTGGTCCGGCTTTCAAGAAAAGAAGAGGTGAGGCCGGAAGTGATTCGTTATTTGAATCGCCTGAGCGATGCCCTCTTTGTCCTTGCCCGCTGGCTCGCCCAGAAGCTGGGGGAAGAAGAGACGCTATGGGACCGGAGCCTCGAGTAACCTATTTCGAGATCGAGCCCCGAGAAGAAATTTTCTCGAATCTCCTCAAAGAGCTTTTTTCCCGTCACTGGAGCGAAATCATTTTTGGCCCCAGCCTCGCCGGCGCCTCCTTCGAAATCAAAATCGATCGTCCGCCCGAGGTGACCCACCAAAATGGGTTTCTGACCGTGATGTGGACGAACGGAGCTCATTTTCACCTGAGCGTGGGAGTCCCGGATGAGAAAAGACGTGTCTCGCGAGGCGCTTTCTTTGAAATAGAAGGGTCCTGCGTCCCGAAGTCTTGGGGTCTCCGTTTTTGGAATGGCGCGGGCGAAGAGCTCCTTTCCATTTACTTCCCGAATCCCTACCTGGGGGATAGAAAAAAAGCCGATCCTCCAGACTGGTCGAAACTCAAGCTCTGGGAGGAGCTTCGCTCCCGTTACAGTTTCGGGGACGATTCTCAGTCAGAAGGGGCCTTGTAGCTGGTTGAATCGGTCCGGATAGTCGGTGAGAATCCCATCCCCCCCCTTCTCCAGAAGGTCCTTCATCTCCCGGACCTCGTTGATCGTCCAATAAAAAACAGAGACGCCTTGACGATGAAGGAAATCGATCCATTCGGGCGGGTCGAGGCGAAGACCGTATTTGGCCGGAGGAAGAAAGGCATAACGAGAAGAGAGAGAGAATTTCTTGAAACCCAACCGGAAGGCAAGGGAGGCCTGAAGGACCTCCTCCTCTGAAAGAATTCCTTCAATCCCGGGGGGAGAAAGCCTCCTCAGTTCGCGGGCAATCTTCCCATGGAAAGAGCCGATGAGAAGCGGTCCTTTTCTCTGGAGGGGCCGAATCACCTCGAGCACTTTCTTCACGACCTCGAGCTCTTTATCCTTAATCTCGAGACAAAACGGAGTGTCGGGAAACTCGCTCAAGACTTCTTCCAGGGTCGGGACCGTGACCCCTTTCGCTCGATAGGGAAATTCTTTTTTTCCTTCACGATCGAACCAAAAACCGGCATCCCGTCTTTTCAGTTCCGCCAGGGAAGATTGCCGGACTTTTCCCTTTCCATCCGTCGTTCGTTCAAGCGTCGCATCGTGAATCACGACGGGGACCCCGTCGCGGGTGAGTCGGAGATCGATTTCCACTCGGTCGACCTGATACTTTTGAACCGCAAGACGAATCGCCGGGATCGTATTTTCAGGAGCCTCTCCTGAGGCCCCGCGATGAGCGATCCGTTCGAAGTTTCCCCCCTCACCTTTATCCTCTCCCCCCGCTGGGGGGAGAGGGAGGGGTGAGGGGGGTGTTGATTCAGATGCGGAGTTGGCGTTCTGCATCAACAATATCCCGATTGATTAACACTCGAGCCCGCTGGGCCGTTCGCCGGAGTCGCTCCGAGGCGTGTGGCGCGCTTAAAAGTTCCCGGAGGAGCTGGATCACCATCCGAAAGTATCGGACAAGCTCTCCCTCATCCGTCGGCGTGAGCCTGGAAAGTTTCTCAAAGGTTTCGCCCCGAGCCCAGGCTTCGATCGCGGGCGCGAGGTGAAAGTGGGGCGGCTTCGTGTAGGGGAAGATTCTCAATTTTGACTCGCGCCGGTGGATGAGCGCGGAATAATGTTCAGCCGCTTTGAGCAGCCTTTCATGGGCGTGACTCAGAGGAGGGGGAGGGGCTCCCTTTCGAGGTTCGAAGACAAGGCCGGAGAGGAGGACCAGGAGCCGGAATTCATCCAGTTCGTCCAAAAAACCCGCCTCCTGCATTTCAGAGAGAAGGAGCTCATAACCAAAAAGGGAGGCCGCAAACTCCCCTTTTAAAGGGAGCCCCTCTTTTTTGAGATAACCCATCTCCTCCAGAAGGGCAAGTTTACGCTCAATCAGATCAGCCGCTTCCTCGCGTCTCTTTCGAGAAGATTGGAAATAGTGGAAAGAACGGGGATAGACATCACATAAGCTCGGGCCAAAGTCCCGATAAAGATTGAGAAGGGTCGCGTAGGCCGCGTTGAATTGGCTCCGGATCGGTTCGTTTTTTCCGTAAAGGATCCGCTCCACTTCCGGATAGGGGATGTCGTGAGGATGAATCCGCACGTAGACGGTGCCCCGCTCGTCCATTCCCCGCCGTCCGGCGCGGCCCGCCATCTGATAGAAATCGCGGGTCTTAAGATTCCTGAACCGGGTGCCATAGAATTTCTCAAGTTCATCAAAGATCACACTCCGAGCCGGCATGTTGATTCCCAGGGCGAACGTTTCGGTCGTAAAGATCAATTTGATCAAGCGGCTTGTGAAAAGTTGTTCCACCACCTCTTTCAAGGT
Organism: uncultured bacterium; assembly: GCA_964565495.1. GTDB lineage: Bacteria > Omnitrophota > Omnitrophia > Omnitrophales > JACQLI01 > CAZMFE01. The sequence goes on along the minus strand of CAZMFE010000038.1, from coordinate 3,221 downwards.
GGGGAGCATGCCGGCGTGATGATAGGCGATTCCCCGCTCGATGAGAGGGAGGAGATCCTGGGCGGACTTTTCATGGACCAAGTCGTGGCGGGTGAGGAGTCGATCATAGAGGCTCCCGATCTCTTTTCTTTCCCCTTCTGAGAGGAAATCGAATTGAGCCGCCTCCCCGGCGAGGATTTCAGCCCTCCGGCGGCCGAAGATGAAGTAAATGGCAGGGAGCCTTTCCTTTTCGACCAGGTGACGGAGAAGCGGGTCCAGTCGATTCGGTTTCGCCCGCATCGGCCGCCAACCGCGGCGCCTTTCTCGGCTGGTGAGCCGCCAATCGTCCCGATGGAGGTAACCTTCCTGCCGAAGTCGATTCATCTGGTTCAAGATTTTTCCCTGGCATTGGAAAAGAAACTCGAGCGGGACCGGGCGATGGACCTCCTCCACGACCGCGATCGGGCGGCCGTGGACGGAACGAATCCATTCGGCAAGTTCCCGGACATTGGGAACCGTGGCGCTTAAAGCAAGAATTCGAATCTCGGGCGGGGTAAAGAGGAGCGCCTCTTCCCAAACCGTTCCCCGTTCCGGATCATCCAGATAATGGACCTCGTCGAAGATGACCCAGCCGACCTTCGCGATCCTTTCCAGATTCTCAAAAAGGGAATTCCGGTAGATTTCGGTCGTCATCACCACAATCGGGGCCTCAGGATTCAGGGAGACATCCCCCGTGAGGATCCCCACGCGCTCCCCGTAACGCGCGCGGAAGTCCCGGTACTTCTGATTGCTGAGGGCTTTGATCGGAGCCGTGTAGATGACCGATTCTTGGCGCGCGAGAGCTTTTTCGATGGCCGATTCGGCAATGAGGGTCTTGCCGGCACCGGTGGGGGCCGAGACGAGGACCGAGTGTTCTTGATCGATCCACTCAATCGCCTTCTGTTGGAAGGGATCCAGTTGAAAGGCCATGGAAATTTTTATGGTATTATATGAACTTTAGGATGAAATGGCTTCTGAATCTTATGGTCACCTCGTTTTTATTTTTTCCTGAAAAGAATTTCTACGAGTTCCCGAAAGACTACGGTCTGGTGGAAGAAGCGGTTTTTCTTGCCACCGCGGACGGCCTTCGTCTTCACGGCTGGTTTTTTGAAGCCTCCCCCTCCCGGGCCACCCTCCTTTTTTTTCACGGAAACGCAGGGAATATCTCAGGCCGGCTCGCGAAGGCGAAGGGCTGGATCGAGCGGGGGGTGTCGGTCTTTTTAATCGACTATCGAGGTTACGGCCAAAGTGAGGGAAACATCGAAAAGGGGGCCGACCTTTTGGAGGATGCCCGGGGCTCACTCGCCTGGCTCGAAAAAGAAAAAAGAGTTCCTTCCGAGCGGATCATTTTGTATGGGGAGTCGGTCGGCTCTTACCCTGCGATCGCCCTCGCCACCGAGAAGAAATTTGCCGGTTTGGTCCTCGAAGCCCCTTTTACCACCCTTCTCGCGCTCGCGCGGGTCCATTACGGCTGGGTCCCGGAGATGCTCTTAAGAGATTTTCCGATGAAAAATGAAGATGCGATTTCCGAAGTGAAGACGCCGGTTTTTATCCTCCACGGGGATCAGGACGAAGTCTCACCCGTGAAGTTTGGAGAGCGTCTTTACGAGCTCGCTCCTTCCCCGAAGGAGCTTTACGTTGTTCAAGGAGGCCACCACAATGACCTCCCGGAGGTGGCCGAGACAGCCTACTTCGAGTACCCCTACCGTTTCCTCGCCCGCGAGAATGGTTTCGGCTAAGCGCTTTCGCCGAACCAATCCACTTGGTCCACCCAGGTCGGAGGCCCCTTCCGGCGGGACCGGCGGTAGATTTTTTTCGAGGGTTTCACGCGGGTTTTGGGATTGATTTTCCAGGTGTGGCGGACTTGGGGACGCGGGGCCTTTCTTTTCTTTGGGCTCATTGTCCCATCGAGACAAAAGGCTTGAGAACCCGAATCATTTCTTCGTGGATGAACCCATTGGAAGCCGTCATTTGGGGGACCCAGTCCGTTTTGGGATCCGATAAATTTAACGGCTCTCCTCGGAAATCGCTTGACTTCCCCCCCGCCTCCTCCACCACAAGCGAAGCCGCAGCGACATCCCAGGAGCGCAGCTTGTTTTCCCAAAAGCCGTCGAATCGGCCGCAGGCGACATAAGCAAGGTCTAAGGCCGCAGCCCCCGTTCTTCTCACCCCTTGCACCCGGAGCATAAAGGCCTTAAAGATCGAAAGGTATTCGTCCGCGTTTTGCCACCGATCGTAAGGGAAACCTGTCGCGAGGAGAGAGTGGGCCAGGTCGGGATTTTGTGAGACTACGATCGGCTGTTCGTTTAACGTTGCTCCTCGACCTCGCTCGGCATAAAAAAGTTCCTCTCGGAAGGGATCATAAACACCCCCTAGGGTTATTTTGCCGTGATCCTCAAAGGCGATCGAAACACAGGCGACGGGAAAGGTGTGGACAAAGTTTGTGGTGCCGTCCAGAGGATCAATGATCCACCGGTAGGGTGATTGGCCGCGGGCCGGCGACTCTTCCGTGAGGATCGCATGATCCGGGAAGTTTTTGAGGATGGTTTTGACGATGATTTCTTCCGAGCGTCGGTCCGTCTCCGTGACCAAACTCAGTTCACTTTTCTGGGCCACCACCCTGCGTTCCCCCAGCGTCTCTTTGAGGACCCCCCCCGCGCTCTCAAGAGAGACGAGAAGCGTTGAGCGGATGAGATTGAATGAATCGCCCTTTTTTGTTAGCATAGCTTAAAATCACAAGTCAAGCGTCATAACCCTTAGGTAAAGTTGGAATTATAACATAACCCGAACCTTCCGATGCCCTACCGGATTACCCTCATTCCCGGCGACGGGGTTGGTCCTGAAATTGCCGAGGTGACGCGCTCAGTCATCGAAGCCACGGGCGTCTCCATTCAATGGGATATCCAGCCGGCCGGAATCGACGTGATGGAGAAGGAAGGAACCCCCCTTCCCGACCGGGTCTTGGAGTCGATCCGTAAAAGCGATGCCGCGATCAAAGCCCCGATTACCACTCCGGTGGGCACGGGGTTCCGTTCGGTGAATGTGGCGCTCCGAAAAGAACTCGATCTTTACGCCTGCCTGAGGCCCTGTAAATCCTACGAAGGGGTTCGGTCCCGCTATCAAAAGATTAATCTGGTGGTCGTCCGAGAAAATACCGAAGACCTTTACGCGGGAATCGAATTTCAAAAGGGAACCCCGGAAGC
>CAZMFE010000037.1:558-10427 GCA_964565495.1 uncultured bacterium | reverse complement strand
CTGAGCCCCAAACGAAAAAACATGGGAAGAAAAGCGGGCATCCCGGCCTTGGGTGACTTCGGTGGTCGCCACGTGAAACGCGTTCTCATTTTCCTTTTGAATCTGATAAAACTCGATCCTCGCCCCGGCGTTGAGAAAGATTTCCGTCACCGCATTGGTGAAATAAGGATCTGGGGTCAGTGAAAGGTAGCTTTCAATCACACTCCCCTGGCTTCCTTCACCCGCAATCACGAGGTTCCTCGGTTGAGAAATGATTTTTTCCTTTCCCGCCGTCGATACGAAAATCAGATGAATCGGTGTTTCGAGGACCGCGCCTTTGGGAAGAGAGATGAAAGCACCGTCATGAGTAAAAGCCGTGTTGAGAGCCGTGAAGGCGTTTTTCTCAAAATTCGCCTGACGGGCCAGGCCGGTCCTGATCGCATCCGGTTCCGAGAGAAGCGCTTCCCCCAGACTTGTGATTTTCACTCCCCGGGCCTTCTCGGAATGGAGCGATAAATCCTTGACGTAAAGGCCGTTCACAAAGACGAGCCGATCCCAATTCAATTCTCCGAAAAGAAAAGGCCGGATCGAATGAATCGCACACCCGTTTCGCGAAGGCTCAAAGACAAAGCGGAAGGTATTCTTTACGATCGGTTCCACATTGGTGTATTTCCACTCTTCGTCGCGAAGCGTCGGAAATCCCAATGCCCGAAAGCGAGAAAGGGCATCCTGACGGAGAGACTGGACCCAGGAGGGGTCTTTGGAGTGAGTTTCTTTCTGAAGGACTTCGAACGCTTGTAGAATTTCGTCTTTCTCGTCCCCTTCGGGGACCTTTGATTTTAGCATGGCAGGACCTCAGCCCCGATTCTGGACAGACTCAGGCTCGACCTTGACCCAATCGTATCCCTTTTCCTCGAGGTGAAAGGCCAAGTCTTTCCCTCCGGATCGGACAATCCGGCCATCGACGAGGACATGGACGAAATCCGGAATGATGTAATTCAAAAGCCTTTGATAATGGGTGACCACCAGCATGGCCCGATCGGCTCTTCGTAGCCGGTTCACCCCCGAGGCCACAATTTTCAAGGCATCGATATCCAGACCAGAATCGGTCTCATCCAGAATCGCAAGCTTGGGTTCCAGGACGGCCATCTGGAGAATCTCATTTCGCTTCTTCTCGCCTCCTGAAAAACCTTCGTTCACAGGGCGGTTTGAAAAATTCGCGTCTATCTCCACAAGCTTCAACTTTTCCCTGAGAAGCTCCAGGAACTCCATCGCATCAAACTCCTCAAGACCTCGGGATTTACGAACCTCGTTTAAGGCCGCCCTCAGGAAGTAAGCGGTGCTCACCCCCGGGATCGAAACCGGATATTGAAACGCAAGAAAGATTCCCTGCCGGGCCCTTTCTTCGGGGGATATCTCAAGGAGATTCTTTCCCTCGTAGAGAACTTCCCCGGAGGTCACCTCATAGGATTCGTGGCCGGCAAGAACCTGGGCCAGGGTGCTCTTGCCGGACCCGTTTGGACCCATGAGGGCGTGGACCTCGCCCGCCCCGATTTTGAGATCGATCCCCTTCAGGATCTCCTTGCCTTCGACACGGACGTGGAGGTTGCGGATTTCTAACATCCTCACCCCACACTCCCTTCGAGGCTCACCCCGAGGAGCTTTGAGGCCTCCACCGCAAACTCCATCGGGAGATTCTTGAAGACCTCCTTACAAAACCCATTGATGATCATATTCACCGCATTCTCTTCGGAAATTCCCCGCTGACGGCAGTAAAAGAGCTGTTCCTCGCTGATCTTTGAGGTGGAAGCCTCATGCTCCACTCGAGCCGATTGGTTCTCGACTTCAAGGTAAGGAAAGGTATTGGCGCTACACCGATCGCCCAAAAGAAGCGAATCGCACTGCGAATAATTCCTTGCCCCCGCGGCCCCGGGAAGGACCTTCACGAGGCCCCGATAGGTATTCTTCCCATACCGGGCGGCAATTCCTTTCGAAATAATCGTACTTCTCGTATTCTTCCCAATATGGATCATCTTCGTTCCGGTGTCGGCCTGCTGATAGTTATTGGTCAACGCCACCGAATAAAATTCTCCAACCGAATGGTCTCCCTGGAGAATCACGCCCGGATATTTCCAAGTGATTGCGGCTCCGGTCTCCACCTGGGTCCATGAGATCTTCGAGTTCTTGCCGGCGCATTTCCCCCGCTTCGTCACAAAGTTATAGATCCCCCCTTTCCCTTCTTTGTCTCCCGGGTACCAATTTTGGATCGTCGAGTATTTGATCTGGGCATTCTCAAGGGCAATGAGCTCGACCACCGCAGCGTGCAACTGATTTTCATCCCGAATCGGGGCGGTGCATCCTTCCATATAACTCACATAACTTCCCTCATCGGCAATGATCAAGGTCCGCTCGAACTGGCCGGTTTCCGCGGTGTTGATTCGAAAGTAAGTCGAAAGCTCCATGGGCGAGCGGACTCCTTTGGGGACGTAACAGAAAGAGCCGTCACTAAAGACGGCGGAATTAAGAGAGGCATAAAAATTATCCGAGTAAGGCACAACCGTTCCCAGGTATTTCTGCACTAAATCAGGATGCTTCTGGACCGCTTCGGAAAAGGAACAGAAGATAATTCCCAGTTCCTCGAGTTTCTCCTTGAAAGTGGTGGCCACCGATACGCTGTCGAAGACCGCGTCGACCGCGACACCGGCGAGGCGCTTCTGCTCTTCCAGCGGGATCCCCAACTTTTCAAAGGTTCTCAAGAGCTCCTCGTCAACCTCATCAAGACTTTTGAGTGCCTTCTTCTGCTTGGGAGCCGAGTAGTAGATGATGTCTTGGTAATCAATCGCAGGATAGGAGACATTTTGCCAACGGGGCTCTTTCATCGTGAGCCAGCGCCGGTAGGCCTTCAGGCGCCACTCCAGCATAAAGGGGGGGTCGTTTTTCTTCTGCGAGATAAAACGAATGACCTCTTCATTAAGACCCCGCGGTGCCGTATCGGCCTCAATGTCGGTCACGAAGCCGTACTTATATTCCTGATCGATCGGGATTCCTCTTTTATCCATTTTTTTCTCCATCTCAGTTCTTTCTTGCCGCCGAGATTAGGGCCTGAGTCTCCTCTTCTTCCTTTGCAATCATTTCGAGGGTCACAGAGCCGTAAAACTCGTCCAAGATACTCTTAGTCTTCGCCCAAACGGATCTAATTCCGCACATGCAGAGGTGGGTACAAACGATGTGCTCGCGAATCTCGGGTTCGCAATAAACCTCGAAGGTGCCTCCCTCCAAAGCCTCGATAATCTCCTTGAGAGTAATCTCAGAGGGAGGGCGAGCCAAAGAATATCCGCCGTTTTTCCCCTGGTGAGATACGACAATATGGGCTGAACGGAGCCTCTGAAGGATCTTCTCAATGTAAGGGAGGGAGAAGCGCTCCTTCTGGGCAATATCCCTGATCGTGACCATCTCGCGAGGCACCCGCCTTGCCATATAAACCAGGCAATTGAGCCCGTATTCGGTTTTGGTCGTGAATCTCATCCTCGTACCCTTTTTTTCTCTCTCAATAAAGTATACTAAACCAGACTAATTTTGTCCATTTTAAACTTAATAAAGAGGGGCAAGAGTTATATCCCCTGCCCCCGCTGTGTAGTTATAACCGGTTAATAATTAACTCTATCGAACCGAGAAGCGCGACCGCCTCAAGTTGTCGTCGTGTCCTCTCCGCGGAGCTCTGCCCCTAGGTCATGGGTACCCGGCTCGCCGTGATAATTGGGGAAAAGGGCTGTGATAATATCCCACCCCCCCCGAACCGCCCCATCGGCCGTCCAGAGAAATCCCATTCCGAGCCCCGTCAAGACCCCTTCTCCATATCCGAAGTGATTCTTCGCTCCGTCATAGGTGTGATAGCCGACCTCAACCGGAGACTCGATGATCCGATGGAGCCCCCGAAGGAACATCCCCCCGGTTTTCACGAAATAATTGTCTGAGCCTGCCTGTTCGTCAATCCAGCTGTCTACAGGACCACAAACCGACCACCCTGGCGTGGCTCCCATCGCTAAAAGCAGAGCCAACAAAACTCCAATTTTTTTCATCGTCTCCCCTCCCTTTCTCTGGTTAAAAAGACCCATGGGTTAAAAGAGCTGGCAATATATTGCCATTTAATTTTCGAACAATCCAGTTAAAAACTGTAGGGCAGAAATTGTAGGCACCTGAGAGGATCGATTTCCTTTTCGATCAAGAAAAATGGCCTGAATCCCTGCCTCGCGGGCTCCCCAGACATCGTCCTCCAAGCTATCTCCGACATGAAGCGCCTCCTCGGGCCGAACGCGAGCCCGCCTGAGGGCTTCTTGAAAGATCCTGGGATTCGGTTTGGCAAAACCGACCACCGCAGAGGCGAGGATAAAGTCAAGATAGGGGCTCAAGCCTAACCCCTCACAAAGGCCGAAGAGCCGTGAATCCCAATTGGAAACGATCCCTAGAATCCTGCCTCTTCGTTTCAACTCCTGAAGGAGGGGGAGCGTGTCGTCAAAGAGCCGCCAAGCTCCGGGACTTGCAAAGCGGTCATAAAGTTCGTCGAAGAAGGCCTCAAAGTTTTCCATTCTCCCAAATTGAGAAAATACCTCCCCGACGAGAGAGCGCCACCATTCCCTTTCTTCCTTTTGTCCAGAACGTTGTCCAGAACGGCGGGCGAGGCTCGCAAGGCCGTCGTGCTTTTCCCAGGTCCGGTGGAAAAGGGTCTCGAGCTCTTGAGGATCGCTGGTCACGCCGTGACGACGAGCCACCTCGGCATAGATTTCACCGACGGAAGGATAGGGCCGGAACAGTGTCCCCCCGGCGTCGAAAAAGAAGGCCTTGATTTCGGAGAGATCAGGAAGACTTTGTTTCACTCGTAGTTTCGGATCTAGTTTGAGCGCGCCGGGCGAGCCTGGCGTTCGAATTCAGCCAAATCTTCAAGCGCGCGGATCGGCTGGGGATCAGTGATATCCATTTCCCGCGCTCTCTCAAAGGCGAAACGGGCGTCGTCGAAGAAACCCTCTTCTTGATAAGTGTATCCGATCTGAAGCTGGGCCTTCACATGGGCGGGGTCAAGCTCAAGGACTTTTTGAAACTCATCCCGCGCCTCTCCTACGAATCCAAGCTCTCGATAAACAAGCCCCAGATTGTAATGCGTGGCGAGATGGTTGGGTGAGATCATGACCGCTTGTTCAAGCTCGATCCGTGCCGAGACGAGATCGTTGCGTTCGATGTAAAGATTCCCGAGTTCAAAATGAAAGTCGGGGTTCTGGGGCTCGAGATTGATCGCTTTTTTGAGAAGCCTCTCGGCCGTGAGGATCCGGCCTTCTTGTTTGGATTTGAGAGCGTGGTAAAAATAGACTTGGGCGAGAGCCTCCTCCGCCTGGAGCGGGCAAGGATTCAGAGTGAAGATAAGAGAAAGGCTGAGGAGGGAGAGGCGCCGAACCGACTCAAAGACGGAACTTGGCAATTTCGTCCGGGACACCGCTCGTCGCAACCCGTTTGACTTGAACCGCTCGAGGGATCTGGGAAGGGTTTTCTTCGTAGTCCACGGAAACGGGATCTCCTTCTTTGAAATCTTCGAGGCGGGTCCCCTTGTTCAACCCCGTCCCCTCGTCCACCTTAAGCACCAACTCCTCCACCTCGCCACTCACCGGATGACGGTAGGACAAAACAAGCTCCTGCTTCCTGGGTGAGACCTCCTTCACTCGTCCATTGACGATCTTGAGGATCGGCTCGGCCTCCCCTCCTCGGTAGGCAACGAGGCTCCAGCCTAAGAAGAGAAGGAGGGCGAGCGTGAGATTAAACGCGGGCTTTTTCTCGAAGTGAACTGAGAACCAATTCGTAGTTGGGATGTTGGGTGATCTCCTTCACGTATTCGACATATTGGATCCGATCGTCCGGCCCGATGACAAAAATCGAGCGCGCCAAAAGCCGAAGCTCTTTAATCAGGACGCCGTAGGCCTTCCCAAAGCTAGTTTCCCGGTGATCGGAAAGGCATTTGACCTTATCCGCGTGGGCCGCGCCACACCAACGGGCTTGGGCAAACGGGAGATCCGTACTCACCGTCAGAACCACAACCTCCGGAGGAAGCTTGGAAGCCTCCTCGTTAAAACGCTTGGTCTGGGCATCACAGACCGGAGTATCGAGTGAAGGGACCACGCTGATGAGCCTGGTCTTTCCCTTAAAACTTTCAAGTGTCACCAGGGAAAGGTCGTTCGCCAAAAGCTGAAAGTTGGGGGCTTTGTCCCCTTGTTTGAGCTCGGATCCGAGCAAGGTTAAAGGATTTCCTTTAAAGGTGACTCGGTCCTTACGTTCTTCGTCTGCCATTGAATTTCCTCCTCTTGATGATTGAAGGGGGGCGCAAGTATATCACTTCTCCTTGGTAATGAAAAGGCCGGAATGAACAGGCTGGTACTCCCCTTCCCGAACCACTGCCTTGCCGTTGACAAAGACCCAACGGATCCCCTCGGGAGGGTTCTTGGGGGTATCGTAACTCGCCCGGTCCCTAATGCTTAAGGGATCAAACAACACGAGGTCAGCCACGAACCCATTCGCGATTCTCCCCCGATCCTTGAGACCAAAGATCTTTGCCGGAAAGGCGCTCATTTGGCGAATCGTTCGTCCCCAACAGGCGTTTCTTTTAGTCATCTCCTGCTTCGGGCAACGAGTGAGGACTCGAGCGAAGGTTCCGTAGGCCCGGGGGTGAGGCAGGGGACTCCCATCGGCGACGCTATCGCTCCCCACAGCCACATAGGACTTTGAAAGGACTTGGTCGACAACCGCTTCGCTTTGAGAAAAGTAAAAGGCGCTTACCTTGAAGTCCTCCCCGGCGAGAAGGTCGACAAGGGTCTCGACGGGAGACCGGTTTAAGGTTTGTGAAATTTCGAGGATCGATTTTCCCTGGAACGCTAAATTCTTTTCCTGGGTCAGGGTGGCCACTCTCACACGGTCCCAAGAGACCGGGCTTGCCTCGTAGTGCTTTTTAAGGAGGGTGAGAATTTCCGTCCTTTGGGCAGGGTCCTTGAGGCGATCGGTACGGTGAGGATCTTGATAAAGCTGATCCGGTAAAATGACCCCGAGTTCTGCAAAACTCGCCGCATAGGGGTAGGCGTCGGCCGTCACGCGAACCCCCTCCGCCTGGGCTTCGTCAATGATTCGAAAGGCCTCATCGATCTTCGGCCAATTTTTCTCACCCGCAGCCTTCAAATGGGAAATGTGAATCCGGGCCTGGACTTCTCTTCCCACTTCAACCGCCTCTTGGATCGCCGCGAGGAGACGCCTTCCCTCGCTTCGAAGATGGAAGGCACAGACCTTGTTCTCGCGGGCCGCCTCTCGGCAAAGGGCTGCCAGTTCGTCATGGGCGGCAAAGACACCGGGAAGATAGGTGAGGCCAAAACTGATCCCGAACGCCCCTTCGTTTAAGGCCTCCCTTAAAATTTTTTTCATCGACTCGATCTCCTCGGGACGAGCTTGGCGAGACACCATTCCCATCACGGCGGAACGGAGATTCCCGTGACCCACGAGGCCCACAAAATTTGTCTCAAGGCCCTGAAACTCCGCCTCGTTCACATACTCCCCGAAACTTTTCCAAGGAATCGTCTTTGGGATCTCGACCCCTTCGCGGCGCCAAACATTGGACAACTCAGCGGCGTGGCCTCCTTCGACCGGCGCAGCCGACATCCCACAATTTCCGGCCACCTCCGTCGTCACGCCTTGAAGGACCTTATTCCCAAGGTTGAGATAGATAAAGGGGTTGAAATCGGAATGGGTGTGGCTGTCGATAAATCCCGGGCTCGCGAGGAGCCCCTCGGCCTCGATCACCTCTTTTCCTTCTTCGCGCGCGACCTCCCCCACCAAGGCGATTCGGTCCCCCAAAAGGGCGAGGTCCTGTTTTGCAGGCACCACCGATTCGCCGTCAAAAACTAAAGCCCCTTTGATGACGTAATCGTAAGGTCTTTCTTCGGCCTGCGCCTCAAGGGGGATCGAGGCAAAAAGGAAGACTAACCCTATCCATTTAAGCATGTTTTCTTAAGCCGGGGGGGATGACAAAGGCCGCTCAAATATAGTATTCTTATGGCTCTGATGGTTAAGGTAGTTAAGGATTTTTAAAGGACGGAGACCGATGAGTATTTTACCCCATTCTCTGGAGCTCGGACGTAAATATTTTACCGAAGCCGAACCGATGGCCCTCATCTACTTCGTCACGAAGACTTGTAACTGTACTTGTGCCCACTGCTTTTATTGGGAAAGCCTGAACCAACCCCGACCGAATGAATTGACACTGCAGGAGTTAGATAAAATCACGAATAGTTTGGGAAGGCTTCTTTATCTCCGACTTTCTGGAGGCGAGCCTTTCATTCGCAGGGATCTTTTTGAGGTCTCCAGGTTGTTTACTCACAAATGCCGCCCCGTCTATATCGGCATCCCCACGAATGGCTTCTTCACGGATCGCATTGTCTCCTTTGCCCAAAAGGCGGCTTCTCTCAATACCCGTGTGGAAATTGGAATTTCGATCGATGATTTAGGGGGGGCTCACGACAAGATCCGTGGCCCAAAAAATCTTTTCAATGGGGCGATGGAAACTTTTAAGCAACTGAAAAACCTCAAACCCCGGGTGTCGAACCTCTCGGTGGGATTTATCACCACGGTCATGAAAAGTAACCAGGGCCGACTCTTGGAGCTGTTTGATTACCTCAAGAATCTCGGTCCCGACTCTATTGCCTGCAATATCATCCGTGACGACACAAAGGTAAAGGAGGAAAAAGAAATCGATCCGCTGGCCTGTCAACGATTTTCAGATCTTTGTGATGCTTATAACCGTGGACAGTTAAAACAAAGACCGAATTTATTCGCTCGACTGAGGCAAACGAAAACTCTTTATGCCCATGAGATCCGGCGGAAGACCGTTGAAACGAATGAGTTTCAAATTCCCTGCGTCGCGGGAAACAAGATGGTGGTCCTGTATGCCGAGGGGGAGGTCCACCCCTGCGAAACCCTGGGGTATGAAATTGGGAATATTCGTGATTACGATTATGACATGAAAAGACTCTTGCAAAGCGAACGGGCCAAGGGGATCCGAGAAAAAATCGTCAAAGAGCATTGTTTTTGTACTCATGAGTGTTTCACGACAGCCAGCATCGTCTTTAGCAAGCGCCGGATGGCAAAAGTTTTAATTAAAACAGTTTTAAATTAAAACTTTACACCGTCAATATGACTCCTCCGCCCCCTCCTCCAAAAATCAGTGTGGTGACTCCCACGTATAACGCCTCGGCACATATTAAAGAGTGCCTGGACTGTGTTTTTGCTTCTCATTTCAAGGCCTTCGAAGTGATTTTAGTGGACGACGGCTCCACCGATGACACCTTGGCAAAAGTCTCCGGCTACCCCTGTAGAATCCTTAAAAATGAAACGAATCAAGGCGCTGCCGCTTCGCGCAACCGGGGCGCTCGCGAAGCGAAAGGAGACATTGTTCTCTTGATCGATTCCGATATCCTCATCCCTTCGGACTTAGTCGGGAGGGTGTGGGATTTTTTCGAAAAACATCCGGAGGTCACCCTGCTCCAAGCCCGTTACGGGGATACGCCTTACTACCGAAATTTATTCAGTCAATATAAACACTATATCTTCTCATTCCGTGGACTTACTCCAGAACAGACTTATATTCACTACGTCCATACCGCCTGCGTCGCGATGCGGAGAAGGCCCTCGACCCGCTCGGCGGTCGTGGCGGCGGCGAGGATGCGCATGCCCCCTTCGGCGGCCGGATCCTGGCCCCCGGTCACGAATGCGGGGTCCGCGGCGTCGGTCTTTCCCTCGCGGATGGTCTCGAACTCGTAGATGAGCTCGTCGAGGTCGTGGGGCAGCTGCCCCTCGAGCTCGGCGCCCAC